>JBBSRC010000001.1:0-106244 GCA_038243395.1 Flavobacteriales bacterium
ACTGGTAAACTCTGGAGCATACATACTTTGAATTGTGGTAATACCATTGCTCATGTTTCCACTGTTATTTACACGTAAGTCATATTCAAAGACGTAAACACCTTTTGGTAAATAGTCAAAGAAGAAATTTGTGGCCGCATCTTTTGTGCTTTCATAATAACCCAACCCATCTTGGTATTTGTAGCTAGACATTACATTGACAGGCTCGAAACCTGCTGCTCTCATATCTTTCATGTGCAAGAATTCCATATCCCTGTCGCTTCTCAATTCGATGCGAACCCTTACCAAATCGCCGACTTTTAAATCGGTGTTGGAAGTGATTTCTGAAATTTTCTCTCCTTTATCCGTATTGGTTTTTAAGAACAATTTTTTATTCAATTTCAGTGGTGTTTCTGCAAAGGTAATTTTATCTAAATCCTCAAAATATTGCCAGTACAAACTTCCCCAAGCAATACCATCGCCTTTTTTGGTCATGGTCACGTTTGCCATTTGTGGTTTTATTTCGGGGCCACTCCATGATGTTTTATAGTAACCAGTTCCAGCTTCAACTTTAACAGCTTCTAATTTAGATGGTTCGATTTTTTCGCCGTCTACCACAACATCAACCATATCAGTGACGCTTAACCAATCGCTACCTTGCAACAATAATGCATATACAGCTTCCGTTGTGGCTTTGGTAGTTTTCCAGCTCTTAGTTTGTTTATTTTTAAGAAGCCAAATTTTTAAATTATCGACTGTTTTTACGTCATTCTGAATTTCCGAAAAGGCTTCAATCATTAACGCTTGTGTTTCAATGGGCGCTTGGTACCAAAACCAGGACGCTTTATTGTCTTTCCAATACATGCCCAATTCATCCGAAGTAATGCTGTTTTCCTTGAGAGATTTTAAAATGCCATTAGCAGTTTTTGAATCTTTAGCACGATGAGATATCATGGCCATCAGACCTTTGGCATATATGGAACGGGTTAACCAATACTTCTGGATTTGCGTTTGGTAGTATCCGGTTATAGTATAAACCTCTTTGCTTTTTGCGATTTCCGGGAAAAAGCTGCGTATATATAAATAATGTAATTGGGTATAGCTTAAATGATCTTTGCTTAAATCGACATCTTTATTGAACTTTCTTATGTCTTTATACTCTTGAACAAATTCGGCATCTAGATAAGTTATGGCTTTTTTGATCATATTTTCGGAAGCTCCTTCATATTTTTTCTGGGCAACATTAAGCTGTTTTAAATGTCCGAAACCTGCAATGATTTGTTGGGTTATAAATCGGTTTGCTCGGCCTCCTTCAAACCAAGCCCAAGCGCCGTTATTCATTTGGTTGTTTTGAAGTTTGCGTTGTGCCGATTGCAATTCGTTGCTCATTTTGTTCATGTCAAACAATAGCGCGATGCGTTTTTTTTGTTCAGTCTCAGATTCTGCATCACGCAACCAAGGTGTTTCCTGAATCAAGAGATTTTTTAACTCTTCATTTTTTTCGAGATTGCTGATCAAGGCATCCTGAGATGCCCATTGGTCAAATACCTCTTTAATTCTGGGATTGCTATTTGCGATATGACTTGCCAATGCATTTGCGTAATATCTACTGAAAATCTGTTCATTAGAATTGTAAGGATACTCCATTAAATAAGGTAAAGCCTGAACCGCATACCACGCCGGATTGGAAGTCATTTCCAAGGTCAGTTTATGGTTTTTAAGCGTTTTGGAAGCGTTAACTGAAGCCGATGAAGCCAGTTTGTCTAAAGTAAAAGTTCTGGTTTCATTGGACCGAATCCACATTGGCAAAGTTTCTGTTACCAACATCCGGTTTGAAAGTACCGGAAGAGCATTTTGTTCGCCATCACTATAAACACCAGACTTTGCAATGACTTTATATTGCACAGCATCTACATCATCTGGAATATATAAACTCCATGTGATTTGGGTGTTGCTTTTGGCATCCACTGTAAAGCCTACTATATCATTTCCTGATCCCAAAGGGATAGAATCACTCTTCCGAGCTAGTAACTTGGAAGTTATATCTTTATTTGTGAAGGGATCTATTAGTATCAATTTTGCTTCTCCCGATAAAACTTTTTCCGTGAGATTTACAATTTTTGTACTGATGGAAATAGTATCACCATGACGTAAAAAACGAGGGGCATTTGGGATGACCATCAATTCTTTTTGAGTGACAGTTTCCAAAGATGTGGTTGCACTTTCTAGAGATTTAGTATGCGCCAATAACTGTAATTTCCATTTGGTCAAAGCTTCCGGTGTGGTAAAACTGAAGGTGACGTTACCTTCAGCATCAGTTTGCAATTGTGGAAAGAAAAATGCGGTTTCCTGAAGGTTTTTCCTAATGGTTACAGATTGTAAATCTTCAATAGCTTCTTGCTTTGATTCAGGGGGAAGTGGAGCTGGCGGTGTATCAACTAATTGTTCTCCAATAATTTCTTCAGAATCATCATAAGACTTTGTGTCTGAATTTTTGCTCATCATAGAATTTTCAACTTGAACACCACTAGCCATTCCTCGAATCATTGAGTTCATCCCGTATTTTCCATTACCGAAATATAGACCAAACCAATTCCATTGGTCGTATTGTTGATACGGGTAACTTAAATTGTTGGTCGGTAAATACACATCAAACGTGTCGCTGCCGAAGCTATTAGTGCCACTCCTTTGTTTATTGCTATAATAAACAGATTGCATTAAAGGACTAAATTGCCATTGATGTGGTGTAAACTGATCCAAAGACATATCATACATACTCGCCAACAATTCGGCACTCACTTTATCGCCTTGAGGGCCCTTGATATTGAAACTCCAGGTTTCATCAGTCCCAGTTTCTAGTTTGTCTCTAAAAGTCTTAGTCTCAATTATCAATTCCGATTGTGGATAGGGGACAGCAATGGTTTTCATGCCCGATTGAAAACTATTAAAAGCCGCAAAACTGTAATGAACGGCGAAGCCACCTAAATCTGATTCTAATACAGGAATAACAATCGTTTTTTTATTATTGCTTAGCTGAAGAATATAGGTCTTGTAAATTTTTTGACCTTTCTCTACATCTACGGTGACCACCAAATTTTCCGCAGCACTACTAAAAGTAATGATCACATTCTGCCCGGTTTTGTAAGTCGATTGATCACTGCTCACACTGAACAATTGATGGTCTGGAAGAGTTTTATCTTCTGGACTGAACACAAAAGTTGTAGCTTGATCTTGGACGAGTTGTCCAAACTTATCTTTGCTTTCCAAAACGACAACATAGTTTCCAGAATCCCATTTTCTAAGATTTCCTAAATCAATTTCATTAGATTTAGAAGTGTCAAAATTAGATTCAAAAACGATTTTTCCTTTGTTCCAAGTTGCTGGATTGTGCTCATCTTGGAAGGCCTCATGTGGGAATATTTTTTTGAATTCTTCACGAGATAATGCCGGGTAATCTGGTGCTGCCCATGGGCGTGGTCTTAAAACTTCCTTCGGAGCTTCAAGTTTATAAATCTTGATTATGCCTTGAGCTGCAACAAATTCGCCATTCAAATTTGTCGTGTTTAAAGTAAGTTGGTGCTTTGTTTTCGTTTTATCTAGTTGTTCGTCTAAAGTGATATTCGCTAAAAGCGCATGATAACCAACGTTCACAATTGTGTTTGCACTTCGAGTTTCGCCGTTAAGATCAGTCACATCTGCGGTAATTTCATAATTAAAAATCGGTAAACTGGTTTTATCCACACTTCCATCAGGAATAGCTTTAAAAATGATTTCGAAATTGCCATCCTTGTCCGTGATGCCTTCACCATGTGCTATTTCTTGTGGTTCACTGTTAAACCAAGGTCTGTACCAAAAGAACCACCGTGGATATTGGACTTTTCGATGCACCCGATACACCACTTTGGCTTCGGTGATCGTGCTTCCGGCGTAGGCCAAAGCACTTCCTGTTACAGTAACTGAATCGTTAATTTTATAGGTTTGGGTAACAGGATTAAATTTGGTTTCAAATTTTGGACGTTTATATTCTTCCACAGAAATACTTTGATAACCGTAACTTCCTGAATAGATGCTTATGCTAAAAACACCCGTTAATCCATCGTTTGGCAGAATGAATTCTCCAGAAACCGAACCATAATCGTTAGTTTTGAGGTTTAGTTCTTTGACCACTTCGCCATTGACATTTTTGAGCGTCACTTTTGCTGGTTGATTGGTATAAACTGTGGTCTTTTTGTTTTCTGTTTTTGTAGCAATTCCTTTAAAATAAATCACTTGTCCTGGTCTGTAAATGCTGCGATCTGTAAATAAAAACGGATTGTAACTTATTTGGTTCTTATCTTCATCTTCGTTATAATAGCTATTGCGATAGTAGTCCTTGAAGTAAGCGGTTTCTCCGTTATAAACAGCAGTAACATCTATATTATAAAATCTTTTTTTGGAGTTTATAATGCTGAATTCTCCTTGACTATCAGTTGTTAAATTTTGAGTTTTAAGATTATTATTAGATCCCTCTTGATAGCTAACCGTCACTTTTGCTCCAACTATTGGTTCCCCATTTATTCTATTAATCAACTGAAATAATTCTCTATTTAAGTCAGACTTGGTTACCAATGCCATATTGGTCACTTGAATTGTTTTATAAGCGAAAAATCTTCCATTCGAAACATCGGGTGTCGCCACAATTAGATAGTGTCCGTTGCCCAGTTTTGGAATGACAACTTCCGTAGTATGTACTTGAAAATCCTTTTCGTCCTTGAGTTGACTTTGCCATTCTTCGCTAGTTTTCAGATTATTGATAAATGCAAATCGCTCCTCTTGGCGGTAAGTTTTATTGAATTTTTCTAATTGTGATTCAGAAAGTTTATAAGCGTTGAATTTTAAAGCATTCAAATTAGAAAAGCTGACTAACAATAGGCTATTGGACTGTACGGGAATATTGTTTTCTGCAGTGAGTTGTAACGTAGGTTTTAAAATGATATCTTTTAAAACGATACATTTTTCAGCACCTTTACTTTTAGAAAAGGCTTTTGTGGCAGCGTCGCAAATTTCTATCGCATTTTTTAACTTCCAACGCGTTTCGGGATTGGTTTTAGCATCAAAATTTTGGCCTTGTTGATAATATAGTGACGCTATTTCATAATCGTAAAGCGTAGAAACCTCATGATCTTTATAGGTTTCAGATGCTTTTTTAAGAGTTTTTAAAAAGACTGCTACTTTATCATTAAATGTCGCATTATTCTTCACATATTGAAGCCGTTGAATGTCCACATCGGCTAAGGCGTAAGGCTCCTTATCCTTCAGATGAAAAGCTATTAAATCTTTATAAATTTTTAAAGCATTTATCTGTAAAGATGTTGAATCTCGATGTGCAATTTCCAATCTTGAAAAAGTTTTGGCATCACTTAAAAACTCAGCATTATCGATTGAAAATTTATAGGCAGGCTGGGTAATGCTGTTTTCATCCGTTTGGTAAAAGGTCAGCGCATTGTGATTTAAAAAATCGAAAAGTGTGGGCCGATATAATTTTGATTCCTTTTGATTCTGTAATAGTTCATCATAGTTGACTAATTGGGTTTGCTGAAGGATTAATCCATTTTTAAGTGAGTTCTGAAAATGAACATCAATTTCTTCAAACAAAGTTTGTAAATCCCAAGTTCTGAAATCGTCAGCATCGACTTTACTTTCTGTCTTCGTCCTATTGTAGAATTGATGTCGATTTTGCTGAAAATACTGCCAATAGAGATTGGCGAGCATATTTTCAAGAATATTACTTGTTGGGATTTCACTGGTAGCGATTTGTGATTTAAAATCGTTGATGATCTTTAGTTGGGAATCTTCCTCTAGAACGAGTGCATATTTACTTTTGTACAATAAACTTTTAACATGTTGTGTCGTGTTCTGGTCGGCAACTGCCAGTTTGGAGATCTGTTCAACAACCTCCAAAGCGGATTTCGTTAAACCCTTAGATTCTAATTTTTCTACCTGTTGCCATAGTTTTTCGAAATCATTGGATTGCGCCTGTGTGAAATTTGCAAAAACTAATATCATCAATAGTGCTATAGAATGTTTCATCATTTAAATATATTTAAATCCTTACATGGATTTTCTCGAAATTTAATATAAGCCCATTGGTAAATACGAAATGAGTCAGGCCTACATTTGGTTGAGTGAAGTTAACAAAATTAGAAGTTAACTTTATTATCTTTTTAGCCTTCTACAAAAACAATACCGTAACCATCACTATTCCCCAAAAAGTGAATTAGGACACTTCGGCAAGCTCAGCAACTGCTGCCTTATTCTTAAAATTAAGAACAAAGACTTCCGTTTTAATGGATGATAGTTGGTGCTTTTGAAATTTTAAACTTTATAATACTACCTTAGAATGTCTATTTTTGAATCCAGATTCTACTGTATGAAATTCGTTATTTATTTTTTCTTTTTATCCGTAGTCGCCATAGGTCAAACGGACCTTGAACTAGCTAATCAATTCTTGGCTGAAAAGCAATACACAAAGGCACAAGACCTTATGACTAGTTACATTAAGATGCATCCCAATGACAAGAAAGCCATCGAGCTTTTAGGAGATGCATATGGCCATCAGAAAAAATGGGATGACGCCATGGAGAATTATAAGAAGCTTGTAGATTTAAGCGCTAAAACGGCCAATTATCATTATAAATATGGTGGTGCTTTGGGTATGAAAGCATTGTCAATCAGTAAAATAAAAGCTATGGGAATTATTGGCGATGTGAAACAGGCTTTTATAAACGCGGCCGATTTGGATCCCAACCACATCGAAACGCGATGGGCGCTGGTAGAACTTTATATGCAATTGCCGGGAATCATCGGTGGTAGCAAAAGTAAATCGTTAAAATATGCAGAGGAATTACAAAATCTATCGAAAGTAGATGGCTATTTGGCCAAAGGTTATATTTATGAATATGACAAACAATTTGACTTGGCTGAAAAGTATTATAAGCGGGCAATTTCAGAAGGCGGATCTTTAATTTGTTATGAGAAATTGACGAATTTATATGAAAAGCAAAAGCAACCTTATAAAGCTATTTCCAATATGGAATTGGCCTTTAAGAAACATAAGTACAATCTTTTAAATTATCAAATTGGAAAGATATCTGCAGACCATAATGTTCAATTAGAAAAAGGTAAACTTCATTTACGAGATTACATTAGAAATTTCTCAGCGAAAGATGAAATGCCACTAGCTTGGGCAAATTATAGATTGTCAGAGATTTACAAGCATCAAAAAAGGAAGGCTGAGGCATTGAAATACATAGAGCTCGCCATTGCGGAAATGCCAAAGGATGATTTGTTTAAGAAAGAGAAGTCGGTCATTTTAAGTATGCCGTAGGTTGTTTTTAGTCTGCATACTGCAGTCTTCAGTTTGATTATAAATTCCTCAGTGTGTTTCTGTGTACCTCTGGAGAATTTTGCGCAATTCTGTGTCATAAAATTTTATCCAATTTACGAGAACAACCATGATAATCTTACGGCATTTCACATCAAAAAACTATCTTTGATCCTTTGAAAAACATACTATGAACGTACATTTTATAGCCATTGGTGGGAGTGCCATGCACAACCTCGCCATCGCTTTACACAATAAAAATTATCAGATAACAGGAAGTGATGATGAAATTTATGAACCTTCTAAATCAAGATTAAGAGAGAAAGGTTTGTTGCCAGAAAATTTCGGATGGTTTCCAGAAAAAATCAATAATGCTATAGATGCCGTCGTGTTAGGAATGCACGCTAAAGCAGATAATCCTGAGCTATTAAAAGCTCAAGAACTAGGGTTGAAAATCTACAGTTATCCTGAGTTTCTATACGAGCAATCCAAACATAAAACCCGAGTAGTTATTGGCGGTAGTCATGGTAAAACGACCATTACTTCTATGATTCTTCACGTGATGCAGTATCATGACATCGATGTTGATTATATGGTAGGCGCACAGTTGGACGGTTTTGAGGTCATGGTAAAATTGACAGATACTAATGATTTTATCGTTTTGGAAGGTGATGAATATTTGAGTTCGCCGATTGATCGCCGACCGAAATTTCATTTATATCAACCCAATATTGCCTTGTTGAGCGGGATAGCTTGGGATCACATCAATGTATTTCCAACTTATGAAGGCTATGTAGAGCAGTTTTCGATTTTCGTGGATACCATCGTCAAAGGTGGAAGTATTACATATAATGAAGAAGATCTCGAAGTGAAAAGAGTAGTGGAAGCTTCAGAAAACACTATCAGAAAATTGCCATACTATACTCCAGAATACACCGTCGAAAATGGCCAAACGCTTTTGGAAACTCCAGAAGGACCATTGCCGATTGAGGTTTTTGGTAAACATAATTTAAACAATCTTGCGGGTGCTAAATGGGTATGCCAACACATGGGTGTGGACGAAGACGACTTTTACGAGGCTATAGCCAGTTTTAAAGGGGCCAGTAAACGCTTGGAAAAACTAGCAGAAGGTAAAAACAGTATTGCTTTTAAAGATTTTGCACATTCTCCGAGTAAAGTGGAGGCGAGTACTAATGCAGTAAAAGAACAATTTCCTGAGAGAACCGTTGTGGCGTGTTTGGAGTTGCACACTTACAGTAGTTTAAATGCTGATTTTTTAAAGGAATATAAAGGTACTTTGGATGCGGCCGATGTTGCCGTCGTCTTTTATTCGCCACACGCCGTGGAAATTAAAAAACTAAAGGAAATTACGGAATATCAAATTGCCGAAGCCTTTGATCGTAATGACTTAATTATTTATACCAATCCTGACGATTTTAAGAACTTTTTATTTTCACAAAACTTTGACAATAAAGCGCTGTTGTTAATGAGCTCAGGAACTTATGGAGGCTTAAATTTTGAAGAAGTCAAAAGTCTGATAATATAATTTTTAAAATTTTAAATTAAATAAAAAAGCCATCGACAGGAGTCAATGGCTTTAAATTATGTAGTACTCAAAATTTAATTGATCTCGAGCAATTCCAAGTCAAATACTAAATCTTGACCAGCTAAAGGATGATTCCCATCTACTATAATGTGATCATCTTTAACTTCAACAACTCTAAACTGATGCTCAGTGCCGTCAGGTCCTTTCGATGCTAATCCCATACCAATTTCTGGTTGAATGTCTTGTGGCAATTGCTCTCTTGGAACTTGATGAAACAATTCATCCAAAACATCGCCATAAGCTTGTT
This sequence comes from Flavobacteriales bacterium, assembly GCA_038243395.1. Classification (GTDB taxonomy): domain Bacteria; phylum Bacteroidota; class Bacteroidia; order Flavobacteriales; family Flavobacteriaceae; genus Gelidibacter. Next base: position 9,196 of record JBBSRC010000001.1, read on the forward strand.
CTTTAGCTATTTCAACGGTTTTTTTGTCATTCACGTTCATATCAAGAATAGCATTTTCAAAACCAGGAATAAGATTGCCCTCACCAATAGTAACTTCTAAAGGTTCGCGCTCCAGAGAACTGTCAAAAACCTGTCCGTTGGTTAATTTTCCTGTGTAGTGTACTTTTACGGTATCATTTTTCTTTACTTGACTCATAAATCCTTTTTAATATTATTATAAGATCCAAAATTATAATTTTTAATAGTGAGCACCAAAGTTTGGAAGTTGTAATGAGGATCTATTAAGAATAACTTAACTTAAACGTGTACGTTTTAATAACTTTTAACTTTAGTAATTGAAAATGTTACTTATATCTGATGATTTCTAAATAAAAAAACACTGAAGACCATTTGACCGACAGTGTTTTAAAATTTATGAAGTGTTTAGAATCTTCCTTTTTTATTTCAGGATTAAATGTTGAATGAAAAACTCCATCATTCTACTAAAATTCACAGCCGTATGTCCTTGGTCAGGACCTACCTGTACTTCAAAGCTTTTTCCTGCCTTCTGCAAAGCTTGTATTAACTGCAAAGAGTTAGCTGGGTGCACATTGTTGTCATTGGTACCATAAAAAATCATCAATTCACCTTTTAGATCATTTGCGTAATTCATCAGATTGGATGCGTCATAGCCTTTCTTATTGTTTTCAATTAAGTTCATATATCGCTCGGTGTAAATATTATCATAGTTTCTCCAATCAGTAACCGATGAATTAGCCACTGCTGCATGATATACATCTGGAAACCTTAATAAGCTCATGGCAGCAACGGTTCCTCCGTATGAAGTTCCGTATACACCAACTCTAGTTTTATCAAAATACGGACGATTATATAATGATTTAACGCCTGCAGCAAAATCGTCCATTTCAACTATACCCAAATTTCCGTATAATTTATCGAGCATTTTCTTTCCTCTTCCTCCAACATTTCTTCCGTCAATATTGACTACTAAGAAACCAAATTCAGTTACGGAACTTGGAAGTGTGAAATTTTCTGTAAAAGCGTTAACACCTGGTCCGCCATAATTACTTAAAATCAACGGGTACTTTTTTGAAGGGTCAAAATCCGATGGAAAATGAATCAGGCCATCCAATTGTGTTTCTCCATCGGCTGATGTAAATTGAAATCTTTCGACAGTTTTGAATCCTAGTTCTTTGAATTTTGAGATATCAGTTTTTAGAATTTCTGCAAGTACTTTTCCTTTTTCGCTCACAAGATTCATAACTGGAGGTGTATTATGTGTTTGTGCGATATCAACAAATTGTCGTCCAGTAGGAGATAAGATAACATTGTGATTGTATTTAGGATCTGTTAATCGAACATCATTGGTGCCGTCAAATTTAACCCGATGCAACTGCATTTTCATATGGTTATCACCACTAGCTGCCATATAGTAAATAAGCTTGTTAATTTCATCTACTTCCACAATTCTACGAACTTCAAAATCATGGTTTGTTAAATTATTGACTAGTTTTCCGTTGAAATTGTAGAGGTAATAGTTTTTAAAACCATTTCTTTCAGAAGCCCAAATAAAATGCTGATTGTCTTTTAATTTATATATTTCTGGAGAATTCACTGTAAAGCTCGGCAACCATTCTTCTCTAACCACAACTCGAGTTTTTCCAGTTAAAGGATTAGCGGCTTTAAACTCCATAATATCTTGCTTACGGTTAGTGCTATGAAAAAGTAGTTCTTTTCCATTTGGCGACCATTCGATATCATATAAATAGGTTCCGATTGCGCCATCATTAAACGGTTTCCCGTCACGTGTGTCAAGGGTAATTGTTTTTTTCGTTTCTAAATCATAGACTAATAAATCTACAGGTAAGTTCTTGGCACCTACTTTTGGATAGGCTTCAACTTCTAACGAATCTTGTATTTTTGTTTGATTATAAAGCACATAATACTTTGTGGCGTCTTTTTCTTCAAATCTGTAAAAAGCTACTTTCTTACTATCAGGCGACCACCACATGGCTGTGTTTTGACCTAATTCTTCGCCATAAACCCAGGTTGCAATACCATATTTCACTTGGTTATCATCATTACCGTCCGTAGTGATTGGGATTACATTAGAACCATCCAGATTGCTGATGTACATATTTCTGTCTTTAGTAAAAGCCTTTAGTTTTTCATCAGGAGAATTAGTCGATGCATATTGTCTGCCACGTTCTGGTCTGTTTCCTCTAGAATAAGGCTGTCTTTGAGGCGCCATATAGTCTTCAGATTTTATGACCTTCTTTTGTTTGACGTCAAAAGTATGCATCATACTCTCATCCACATAAGTAAATGTCTGTCCGTCATTACTCCAAACGATATTAGGTGATATCCTTTTTACAGAACTCTGTAATTGTGATGACATTTTTTGATGCTGATCGTATCCTGGCATCTTTTTGAGTTTATCCTGAGCTCTTGTTGTAGTTGTTACTATAAAGATTAAGGATAGTAAAAACAAGGTCATTGTTTTTTTGGAATGGTTAAAAATCATCTGAATCGGATTTAAATTTGGTAAGTGGTAAAGTTAATTGAAATTAAGAATCTATAAAATGAAAGTTTGGAGAGATTGAATGATTATTGTGGAATTCTGGCTCCCGGGTCGATCCAATGTGACAGGTATTTATTTAAAGAAATAATATTTCCTTGAAGATTAAATCTACATTACTTTAAGATTTGATCTTGTTTATTCTGAACTGCGTTGGCAGTGCTCTAAATATAAAAAGCCTGAAAAATCTATGATTTTTTAGACTTTCATAGTCGGGGTGGCAGGATTAATTAAAAAGTCATAAACCCCTGTGTATCAAATTTTTAAAACACTATTAACTGTAGATGTCCACCTGATTGTACACTAAAGTTAATAAGAACGGTTTAAAATCAAATTTTATTTGTCTTTGGTTTTGTAAGATACAATTTGTATTAAATGATATGAAAATAAAAGATTAAATTTAAAAACGTGAACCTTTAAGGTTGAAAAATCGCTCTATCAAACAAAAAGATTTCGATTCTAAAATTTTTTAATATTTATCATAGTACTTTGTAGAAAACGATTATCATACCGTTTTGTCCAACATGTGTAGAAGATAATTTATTTATAATGAATTTTTTCTACAGATCTAATTACGCCATCTTCTTTTTTAGTGATTTGTATGGGAAATTCATACTCATTATAAGTATATTCATAAGTATAAATGCTGCCGTTTGAATAACTTTCTTTTGCGGTGTTAAAATCACTAAGTCTGTAAATTTTATAATATTCTTTAGGGAAAATTACAGCTAAATAATCAACTGTATTAGTATATTCATAAACGTTTGTTCTTTGATAGCTGGTTTGTGAAAGAACGATTTTAGATACATTATTATTAGAATAAAAATATTCTATATTTTCATTTCTGTAATCACTTTTCTTTATTTTTAAATAACCCTCATCATTGTATGAATAGGTATAGGTTGTAACTAATCCACCTATATTTAATTCTTTACTGTAAATTAAGAAACCGTCACTATAAACATAGTCATGAGTGTAAATTTCAGAAGAACTGTTACCAGGAGAAATTTGTTTTACCAGTTTTTTATTTTCATAAATATAGTTAGTAATTTCTTCAACGTTTCCGTTTTTTATGTTTTCTATTTTTGAGATATAATTATCACTATTATAAGTGAATATTTGGGTTTCCATTAATTCTGATGAGTCATTAAAATATTCTATTTTAGAAATTAGTAATTTTGAATTATTTGGGTTTTTCTTTTCGTTATCGTCGTTATTACTACAACTAGTTAGTAAGATAATGGTTAAAAATGTAATTGCTTTTTTCATGTTTTTTTTAATATGAGATATTATAATGAGTCGTGAAGTGTATGTTTTTATGAACGACAAAATCCCTTTACTTTTTCTCTTTAATAAAATATTACTTTTCCACGTAAACCCAATTTATCACAGCCTATGTTAGCTATTGTATCATTTATATAATTAGGTACCCTTGGCAAGAACCCAACCATCTATTCTTTGAAATAAATACCTAGAAATTATAATGAAATCTGTTACGAATGTTTTCCGTTCTTCAAGAGAATAGTTTTCAAAATTTCCGATTTCAATTCTGAATTGTGCTTGCTTGTTTTCACTAATTGATTTAATCCTCTCCAAATGTTCTTTTCCAAAATGTATATGACCACAATATTTTTTATATAAATTCGAAATATTCTCAAATGTCCTACTTAGCATTGCAACTAAGTATGTATCAGTAAACCTTTCATTATTCAAATCTTTGAAACTATTTATACGTTCACCTTGTAAAACATAATCAATATAGTTATCATCTTCAGCGATCAGAATAGAATTATATTTTATTAAATTGTCCATTTGAATCCTTATAAGATGCAAAGCCGCAAAAGTGTTATTCTCTTTAATTAAAGTTTTAAATGCATTATTTATTGAAATTGCACGATTTAAAACACTCAAAGCAATTAAATCAACTTTCATTACTTGTGTGTCATTCTTCATGATATTTTTAGCAAGATTTTCATAATCTTTACTTAATAAGTCAAGTTTATCTATGATAAGGAATAAATCTTTTTCATTCATGAGGTAGTTTATATTTATAGTCGCTATCCATATAGTCGCAATTAGTCACGTCTTTTTTTGTTGCTGATTCGTATCAAACATATTATATTTCAGGCAAGTATCAAATTTAAATCGATGATAATCTGAAATTTTTTTCTTTTCATGACTATTGATAAGATTTTAAAAGGAATACGTTTTGGTATTATTCGATAAGAATTAAATAAAAGCAAGATTTCTTTTTAATTGGTATTAAAAGTGTCCCAAAACTGTAATTTCATGAAGGATGGGAATAGCAAGAGGGTAACACGCTACGCGATGTTACGTATTCCCATGTCACTGCAAGTAACTGATTATCAATTATTTAAAAATAGGTTAGTTTTTTCATTTTCATTGATTTGCGACAAATGGTCTCGAACAGCTTGTAAACAGGGAAGAATTTGCGACAATTGACTAAATTGTTGGTCTTTTAACTCTAAAATACTAAAAGAAATTGAAAGAAATTTTGAAAACATAAAGCCAGTCAGAAGCCCTTTTGGCCAAAGCCGTTTAATTAAAATTGAAACCTGAGCAGTGCGAGTCTTTAAAACTAAAATTGTGATTTTAAAATTTAAAATCGAGGAAATCAAAATCAATTCTACATGTTTGCAGACTGGAATAATCATAGTTATCGTTGTGCTGATCACCTACATTGCCCTCCCGACAGAACCGGACTATACAATCAAGTTATTGCAAGAGGTTTGGCAAGAATATCATCAGGGGCAATAATTACCCTTAATTAAAAAACGAGGGCGATTTTTAGCTATATTTACACCTGTATTAATATCGAAGGTGTTTTGCGCCCTCGTTAAAATAACCAAGGTATGGAAAATAAGACCTCATATAATCCAAGTATACCATATAATAGCCTACCACTTCTGCCACCACAAAAGGAAATTGAAAGCATAGCTATCCTCAAAAAAACCATTATGGCAAGTAGGGCATTATCTGAACTGAAGGGAGCAATAACCAATCTGCCAAATCCTATATTGTTCATTGACACTATCAATTTGCAGGAAGCTAGAGCAAGTTCTGCCATTGAGAACATAATAACCACCCAAGACGAATTGTTCAAAGCCTCAATTGCAGAGAAAAAAAATGATAACCCGGCGATCAAGGAGGTAATGCACTATAAGGACGCGCTTTGGTATGGGATGGAAGAAATAAGGAAAAGGCCTATGCTCACCACCAATCTTTTTATAGCCATCATGCGGATAATCAAGAAAAATAATTCCGGTATAAGAAACGCTCCCGGGACACAGTTGAAAAATCCTGTGACGAATAAAGTAATCTATACACCACCTGAAGGAGAAAATATTATCAGGGAAAAATTAAAAAACCTAGAGGATTTTATCCATTCTAAAGATGATCTGGATCCTCTAATTAAAATGGCAATTATCCATTATCAGTTTGAGGCCATCCATCCTTTTTTTGATGGGAATGGACGTACAGGACGAATTATTCTACTGCTATATCTAAAATTGGCAGGGCTCATGGATTTGCCAGCGTTGTATTTGAGTAGTTATATAATTGAACATAAGAACGACTATTACACTAATCTTCGTAAGATCACAGAGGAAGGAAATTGGGAAGCTTGGATATTGTACATGCTCGATATGGTTGAACAAACCGCCTCAAAGGGAAGACAGCAAATTGCTGAAATTGAAAAGCTCATGAATACGATGGGAACTGAAATCCAGAAAATATTGCCTAGGATATATTCAAAGGATTTGATGGAGCAACTGTTTAGGTTGCCATATACCAAAAGAAACCATTTGGAAAATGCAGGACTGGGTAACTTGAAGACTGTTGGAAATTATCTTAAGGAATTAAAAAAAGAAGGATTTTTAAGGAGCGAGCAGGTGGGCAAGGAAAAACTGTACTTGAATTTTAGACTTTTGGAGGTTCTGAAAGGGTAGAAATGTTATGTTGATTAAAAGCTATCCATCAACAGTTTATGTTATTTAGAAATTAAACGGAGAGAGTGATTTTGTAATTTAATTTTAGCTAAAATTTCCTTTCAATACACTCCCGTAGCCTTGTGAGGAGCGCATTGAAAGGAAATTCATTAAGCTTAAAAACTTGTTTGTTTGGTTTGGGTCTTTGGTTTCAACTTTTTCGTTTCAAAACGTATCAGCAGATTGTCTATGTCCTCGCTTATCTTTGATTCTACGACCCTGGCGTAAATTTGGGTTGTTGATAAGCTTGTTATGTCCCAAAAGCTTTGATACGGTCTCAATGGGAACGCCATTGGAGAGCATAACGGTGGTTGCAAAGGTATGTCTGGCAACATGGAACGTGATATTTTTATATATTCCGCAGTCAACTGCTATTTCCTTTAGATATTTATTCGTTTTCTGGTTTGAGCTGAGCGGAAGGATAATTTTATTGTTTGTTTTTTCGGCTTCATCCTTATATTTTTTATAATTGCCAAGGCCTTGGGCAAAATGGGAATTTTGACCGTTTCATTTGTTTTTTCACGTTTGGTAAAAATCCAATAGTTGTTGTCGATACCCCGCGTAATATGGTTCAGGGTCAGTTCTCTGACATCTACATGAGAAAGTCCGGTGTAACGGGAGAATATAAAACAAGCCTTGACACGTTCCAAACGCGCATTGGTATAATGCGTATTTTCAATCAGTTCGAGTTCGCAATCAGTAAGGAACTGCCTGTCAAATTTATCGAACTTAAGTTGAAATTGGTTGAACGGATTTTTTGGAATCCATTCCAACTTAACGGCAAGGTTGACCATTTTTTTAAACCGTTCCATATGTTTCATAACGCCATTGTTGGACAGCACCAATTCCTTTTTCGGGTTTCTATAGGCTCTCAGGAACTGCTCAAAATCACAAATGAAACGATAGTTCAATTGTTTCAGGTAAATGTCATCCACTTTTGAAACTTTGCCCAAATACTTCAATAGATACCTTTATGTTGTGTAATAATTCTTCATGGTGCCATATTTCAGGATGCTGACCATGTTGGTATTATGGTACGTCATAAGCTCAGTCAGTGTCTTATGGTTCTCGTCCAGACCCAAATAACGCGCTTTAACGGCGTTTGCGGTAATGATCTTTCCTTCTTCCAATAATTGCTTATGGCAGTCCAACAAATGGCTGTATACTTGGTCTAGGTAGGTATTAAGGACTTTCGTTTTGTAGGAGCTTCCACGTGCCCTGTTCTTGTTGCTGTCCCATTCCCTTAAAAGTGTACACCTTTTTAAACTGATTTCTGAACGTTTCTGATTGACTGTGATACGGGCGAAGATGTTCAATTCATTCGCGTTGCTTCGGGATTTCCTTGTATAAAAAATCACGGCAAAGGTAGTGTTTGTCTGCATTGTTGATGTCTTTGGTTAAACGAAAATGTTTTAAAGACAAAAGTCAAATCGTTTTTAAAGTCCCTTAAATTTACGACAATTTTGGTAAGAAAGTGCACATCTGATTGTACACCTTTTAGGTGTTATTAAATGATATCAAGTGATATCACTAAAAACGAAAAACACTGATAATCATACGATTAAAAGTGTTTTAGTTTGTCCTATTGCTAGGTTTGTCGGGGTGGCAGGATTCGAACCTGCGACCTCCGCGTCCCAAACGCGGCGCGATAACCGGGCTACGCTACACCCCGAATTGGCTATCTTATGATTTGATTCCTTAAAATCAAGGTGCAAATATATAGCTTTTCCTTAAATAGTAACGATAATTATCTCTAAATTTATGGATTAAACAATGATTGTATGAAAATTAAAAATTTTGTTGGTTTTGTAATGGCATTTATCGGTTTTACATCTTGTGCTCAAGATAAGAACCCTATCAATACTAATCACAGTTATGAGTTGGTGGTATCTGAATTAGCCGTCCCTTGGGGAATCGTGTTTTTACCGGATAACTCGATGTTAATTAATGAGAAGGAAGGTAAGATAATTCATTTTAAAGATGGTAAAAAAACGGAAGTACAAGGAGTTCCTCAAGTTTATAACCGAGGTCAAGGCGGACTTCTGGATATTGCACTTCATCCTGATTATAAAGAAAACGATTGGCTTTACATTACCTACGCATCTTCGGAGGGTAAGGAAGATGGCGGCCATACGGCATTAATGCGCGCCAAACTTGAAAATAATACACTTATTAATAAAGAACTGCTTTATAAAGCCACACCAAATACAACTGCAGGTCAGCATTTTGGTTCACGCATTGTTTTTGACAATGATGGCTATCTTTATTTTACGATTGGTGAGCGTGGCGATAGAGATGTTAATCCTCAAGATATTACCAGAGATGGAGGAAAAGTGTATCGTTTGAATGACGATGGCTCTGTTCCAAACGACAATCCTTTTGTGAATGAACCCAACGCTAAAAAAGCAATTTATTCCTACGGACATCGAAATCCTCAAGGAATGGTCATACATCCTGAAACGGGTCAAGTCTGGGTTCATGAACACGGGCCTAAAGGTGGCGACGAAATAAATATTGTTAAGAAAGGAGCTAATTATGGCTGGCCTGTGATTAGTTATGGTGTCAATTATAGCGGTACAAAATTCACAGATAAGACGGCGCAGGAAGGCATGGAACAACCGATTCACTATTGGGATCCTTCCATTGCACCAAGTGGCATGGCATTTATAACCAGCGATAACTACCCTGAATGGAAAGGTGATTTATTGGTCGGCTCCTTAAAATTCAATTATATGGACAAAGTGGTTTTAAAAGATGAGCAGGTGATAAAAGAAGAACGCTTTTTAGATGGATTGGGTCGTGTGAGAACCATAGTTCAAGGTCCTGATGGCTATATTTATGTCGGCATTGAAAATTTGGGAATCGTTAAACTTCTACCTAAACAATAGTGTTAAGAATGATTGGAATATTAGTATTTTTAAGTCTCTTGATCTCTTGTAATAAGAGTCCAAAGCAAACACCTGAACTTAAAGAAAGTATGGCGAGAGGTGCATTAGTATACGAGGATTTTTGTATGAATTGCCATATGCCAAACGGCGAAGGTGTTCCTAGTTCGTTTCCACCTTTGGCAGATTCAGATTATTTAATGCAAAAACGGGAAGAGAGTATAAAGGCCGTAAAGTATGGATTGTCTGGGAAAATTACAGTGAACGGTAAAATTTATAATAGCGCTATGGCCCCTTTAGGGCTTTCAGACGATGAAGTGGCAGACGTCATGAATTACATATTAAATTCTTGGGGAAATGACGATGGTAAAATGGTAACCACTTCCGAAGTTTCAGAAATTCAGCGATAATAGTTCTTTATATTTGGTTAAATTTGCCTTGAAATCTAAACCATAAAGAATGCTGATTATAGGAATTGCAGGTGGCACCGGGTGTGGTAAAACTACCGTTGTCAATCAAATTTTAACCGAATTGCCAGAAGGCGAAGTAGGCGTGCTATCCCAGGATTCTTATTATAAGGATACATCGCATTTAAGTCTGGATGAACGTGGAAAGATTAATTTTGATCACCCGCGTTCAATTGATTTTGAATTGCTGGTAAATCATTTAAAGGATCTACGCCAAGGCAAAGACATTCAACAGCCTGTCTATTCGTTTATAAAGCATAACAGAACCGGCGATACCCTATTGACGCATCCTCGAAAAGTAATGATCGTTGAAGGTATTTTGATTTTGACCAATCCAGAGTTGCGAGAAATGTTTGATATCAAGATTTTTGTGCATGCGGATAGTGATGAACGCTTGATAAGACGATTAAAACGCGATATTTCGGAACGCGGGCGAGACTTAGATGAAGTATTGGCGCGCTACAAGAATACATTGAAGCCAATGCATCAGCAGTTCATTGAACCCATGAAAGAATATGCCGACATTATTATTCCAAATAATAAGTATAACACAGTGGCTGTGGATATTGTGAAATCTATAATTAATCAACGTTTAGCCTAAATGAATCGTAAATATTTAAAGCCATTCAAAAATATGTATGTGATCATCTTTATGGTGTTCGCTGTATGGATGTTGTTTTTTGATGGCAATTCTTTTTTGATCCATCACGAATTAAATTCAGAGATGAACGCCTTGGAGGATGAGCGGGATTATTATAGAAAAGAGATTGAAAAAGATAAAAAAGGTATAAAAGCCCTTAGTACTGAAGAAGGTTTAGAACGATTGGCTCGCGAAAAATATTATATGAAGCGGGAAAATGAGGAAATATATATTATCGAATATGAGGATAGTATAGAAAATCAAAGTGATCATGACTAAAACGCTATTTGAAGATTTTAATGAAGTGTCCTCCAAACAATGGAAGCAGCTCATTCAATATGATTTAAAAGGAGTAGATTATAATGAAACAGTAATTTGGAAAACTGATGAAGGTATAGATGTGAAGCCCTATTATCATGCCGATGATTTTAAACAGCAACCAAGTGTTTCCAATACAAAAGCTACAGAATGGCAAATATGTCAAACCATATTTGTGGCCAATTTAGAAAAATCGAATCTTAAAGCGGTCAATGCTATCGAGCGCGGCGCAGAGAGCATCAAGTTTATTTTACCTTCTGAAGATATTCTTATTAAAGATCTTTTGGTCAATATCAATTTGACTAAGATTTCTGTTTTTTTTGAATGTCAATTTTTGTCCACAGAATTTGCTAAACAATTCTCATTCATCCCAAGCAAGGGAAACAAACATATTCAAACTGATATTATAGGGCATCTCGCCAAAACAGGAAACTGGTTCAAAAATTTAAAATCAGATTATTCCGAATTTGAAGCCATTGTAAATCATACCAATTCATTTACAATAAATTTGGGTTTGTATCAAAATGCAGGTGCCAATATGGTGCAACAATTGGCCTATGCTTTAGCGCATGCCAATGAGTATCTAAATTACTTTGATGCTGTTCTTAAAGATGACAAAAAGCAATCTTTTGAAGTCATCTTCAATGTTTCGGTAGGCACTAATTACTTTTTTGAAATCGCGAAACTTCGTGCGTTGAGACAGTTATGGCATACTTTGGCGGAGGCTTACGGATTTAATCCAGAGTGTTTTATTTTTGTAACGCCAACAAAACGCAACAAGACACTTTACGATTATAACACCAATATGTTGCGTACCACAACTGAATGTATGAGCGCTGTTCTTGGTGGAGCGAATACAATTTCCAATTTACCATACGATGCCATTTATCATAAGGATAATGAATTTGGAGAGCGCATCTCAAGAAACCAATTATTGGTTTTAAAGCATGAAAGTTATTTTGATAAAGTTAATAATCCGGCAGATGGCGCTTACTATATAGAAAGTTTGACTGATCAATTGGCAGAAAAAGCTTTGGAATTATTTAAGGACATTGAAGCTAATGGTGGATTTTTACATCAGCTGAAAGAAGGGACAATTCAAAAGAAAATTAAAGAGAGCGCAACCAAAGAGCAAGAACAGTTTGATAAAGGCGAACTGATTTTGTTAGGTACCAATAAACATCCCAATACCGATGATAAAATGATCCATGAATTGGAGTTGTTTCCTTTTGTCAAAAGGAATCCTGTCAAAACCTTGATTGAACCCATTATTGAAAGACGTTTGGCGGAAGTTGTTGAACAGAAACGATTGGAAAACGAGTGAATTAAATAATCATACTATGGAAGCACTAAGAAAAATTGTAAGCGTAAAAAATCGTATCATCAATATGTTCTTCCGGACCATTTGATGCGAGTGAAGTTATGGTTATTATTTTTCTTTCCAACAAAATAGATAGAGAGGAATATATTGTCCCACAATGGCAAATTGATCGCGTAAGAGAACGTACTGATAAATACTTAAAAAATCCAAATGATGTCAATGATATCGATGATTTTTTAAAAGAAATAGACGATGAACTAAAGTGTAGTAATACTTCTGGAAGCAAAATTTGAATTTAAGAAAGCAATTGCTTAATATAATAAGATAAATCCCAAGCTTTCGGATAGGTTTCTCAACTCTTTTAAATAAAATCCCAATAATATTACGAGTGAACACTACTTTTTCAATTGAGATATGATAATGTAAGAATAAAAATGCTTAGAACGTTTTCTTATCTTATTCACTAATCGATTTATGAATCTAAAATTGTGATTAAATTGATATGTCATCGTCATAATACAGTGACATTAATATCTTTTAAAACAAAAAGTAATGAGCAGAAAGAATTTGCAACATATTAAATTGGACAAACGACAGACGAAGGATTACGGAATATCATGTGATGAATTTTCTCAACCTGAAACTTTCCATACGGCTGAAGACATCAATATCAAGTCGACCTATAGTAAAGAAGATTTAAAAGACGTCAACCATCTCAACTTTATAGCCGGAATAGCACCAAACTTGCGTGGCCCATACTCAACCATGTATGTGCGCCGACCTTGGACTATTCGTCAATATGCAGGATTTTCAACGGCTGAAGAGAGTAATGCTTTTTACCGCCGTAATTTGGCTGCAGGTCAAAAAGGTTTATCCGTTGCTTTTGATTTAGCAACCCATAGAGGTTATGATTCCGATCATGATCGCGTGGTAGGTGATGTTGGTAAAGCAGGTGTCGCCATTGATACCGTAGAGGATATGAAAATTCTCTTTGATCAAATTCCGTTGGATAAAATGTCGGTTTCCATGACTATGAATGGCGCGGTATTGCCCATTTTGGCGTTTTATATTGTGGCAGCGGAAGAACAGGGTGTAAAGCCTGAACAATTGGAAGGTACTATCCAAAACGATATTTTAAAAGAGTTTATGGTGCGAAATACCTACATCTATCCTCCAACTCCATCCATGAAGATCGTCTCTGATATTTTTGAATATTCCAGTAAATTTATGCCAAAGTTTAACAGCATCAGTATCTCTGGATACCATATGCAAGAAGCTGGTGCTACGGCCGATATTGAGTTGGCTTATACTTTAGCGGACGGCTTGGAATATATCCGAAAAGGGCTAGAGGCAGGCATGGATATTGATACTTTTGCACCTCGTTTATCTTTCTTTTGGGCCATTGGCATGAACCATTTTATGGAAATTGCCAAAATGCGTGCTGCCCGAATGTTATGGGCGAAAATGGTAAAACAATTCAGTCCTAAAAACGATAAATCACTATCTTTAAGAACCCATTCCCAAACTTCAGGATGGAGTTTGACGGAGCAGGATCCATTTAATAATGTGGCACGAACCACTATTGAAGCCGCTGCAGCAGCTTTTGGTGGCACGCAAAGTCTACACACTAATGCTTTAGATGAAGCTATTGCACTTCCCACAGATTTTTCGGCGCGAATCGCCAGAAATACGCAGCTATTTTTGCAAATGGAAACTCAAATTACCAGAACGGTCGATCCCTGGGCAGGAAGTTTTTATGTCGAAAAACTCACGCATGATATTGCACTCAAAGCTTGGGAGTTGATCGAGGAAGTTGAGGAACTTGGAGGCATGACCAAGGCTATTGAAGCAGGGATTCCAAAGTTGCGCATAGAAGAAGCTGCAGCCCGCAAACAAGCACGTATTGACTCTAGTCAGGACATTATCGTGGGTGTGAATAAGTACAGATTAGAAAAAGAAGATCCCATTACAACACTTGAAGTCGATAATCAAACGGTTAGACTTTCACAGATCGAGCGTTTAAATAGAGTAAAGGCGGAGCGAAATTTTGAAAAAGTTGCACAATCGTTACGGAATTTGACGCGAGCTGCTAGAGACATTATGAATTCTGATGATGGCTCTAAAAAAGATTTGCACTCTGTTGAAGATACAAATTTTGATTCACGTGATTCCCGCCGGAATTTGTTAACTTTAGCTGTAGAAGCAGCAAGAGAGCGGGCTACTCTAGGTGAAATAAGTGATGCTCTTGAAGTCGCATTTGGTCGTTATAAAGCTCAGATAAAATCATTTTCAGGCGTGTATAGTAAAGAAATAAAAGACGATAGTTCGTTTAAAAAAGCACAGGAATTTGCCGATAGATTTGCAGAGCAAGATGGTCGCCGTCCGCGTATAATGATAGCGAAAATGGGACAGGATGGACACGATAGAGGTGCTAAAGTAGTCGCCACAGGTTATGCCGATGTCGGATTTGATGTGGATATCGGTCCTTTATTTCAAACTCCGAAAGAAGCTGCAAAACAGGCAGTGGAAAATGATGTTCATATTCTGGGCGTATCTTCATTGGCTGCAGGTCATAAAACTTTAGTCCCACAAGTTATCGCCGAACTAAAAAATTACGGTCGTGAAGATATCATGGTCATTGTAGGAGGTGTGATTCCAAAACAAGATTATCAGTATCTATTTGATGCTGGAGCAATTGCGGTTTTTGGTCCTGGAACACGAATTAGCGATGCGGCGATTCAGATGCTGGAGATTTTATTAGATGAATAACAAAGATTTCATAATATTAAGTTTTTGAATAAAAGTTAATCTAATTTAAAAGGTAATAGAAATCTTATCCTTTGGCCATCATTTGCCGTCTACAAAACCTGTTGATCCACCTTTAAAGGTACTGATATCACTTGTCCGAGTTTGTATTACAATATTGATGCTCTTCCTAATGATTAATAAAAACGGTTTTCCGGTTTACAAATTCATGAATGCCTTCTTTTGAAAGCTCCCGACCATACCCAGAAGCCTTTGTGCCGCCGAATGGTAATCGAGCATCTGATTTGACCATTTCGTTTACAAAATAAGCGCCATCTTCTACGGTGTCGATATATTTTTCTGCCGTCTCAATAGATTGGGTAAACACCATGGTGCCTAAACCATATCTTGTTTCAGAGGCCATTTTAAAAGCTTCTTCTGCATTTTTAACCTTTATAATGGCAGCCACAGGACCAAAGGTCTCTTCTTTAAATACGGGCATTTGTGGGGTTATGTTGGTTATAATTGTAGGTTCAAAATAAGCATCTTTTTGATTGTTTCCAATGACAACAGTTGCCCCTAATTTAACAGATTTGTCAATTTGCTTTTTTAAAATCTTTGCTAAGTCTGCTCTTGCCAAGGTGCTAATTGTAGTTTTTTCGTCCATGGGATCGCCGAATTTCAGCTCAGCTATCTTATCTTTAAATTGCTTTAAAAACGCATCATAAATGTTCTCAGTCACGATAAAACGTTTGGCAGCAATACAGCTTTGTCCAGTATTTTGCATTCTTGCATTGACCATGGTGTCCATGTACTTTTCTAAGTTAGCATCATCAAGAACGATACAAGCATTATTCCCGCCCAACTCAAGGACTGTTTTCTTTAGATGTTTACCGGCAGTGGCGGCGATATGTTTACCTGCTTTTTCACTTCCCGTTAAGGTTACAGCTTTTATGATATCATTTGCTATAAGTTCTTCAACGGCATCGTGATTCGCTAAAATGGTGGTAAAGCACCCTTTGGGATAACCCGCTTTTTCGAAAAGTTTTTCTATGGCCAAGGCACAACCTGTGACATTGGCGGCGTGTTTTAAAATAGCTGTATTTCCCGCGGTTAATGTTGGAATTGCAAATCGTAAGACTTGCCAAAAAGGATAGTTCCAAGGCATAATAGCTAAAATAGTACCTAACGGATCATAACTTATAAAGCTCTCTGAGGCATCTGTATCAATTAATTCATCAGCTAAGAAATTTTCGGCATTAGTGGCATAAAAATCGCATAAAGTCAGGCATTTTTCAATCTCAGAAATACTCTGGGTAATCGGTTTGCCCATCTCCAAAGTCATAAGTTTTGCCAGATCATTTTTGTCATCCTCCAATATTTGGGCAAGGTTCATTAATAGTCTACAGCGCTCCTTTATAGAGGTCAGTTTCCATTGGTAAAACGTTTTATTTGAATTGTCCACAATTTGCGAAAGCTCATCTGGACTATGGAGTTTGTATTCTTTTATGGATTGATTATTAAAAGGATTAACGGTTTGAATTGAATTGTTCATAATGATATTTTTTTATGTTAAAATCATCGTAATATTACTACAACATTTAGGTTTACACTCTTTAATAGACTAGCTTGTTACAGTGTCATTATCTAAATTATACCAAATAATTAACCACTGCAAGTACAATCGTGTAATAGTCAAGAAATTTTCTATTTGAGGTAATTCCAACGGTGAATCTGTTATAATTTTGAAAATACTTAAGAACTTAATACTAACAATTTAAAAATAAATAATATTATGGGAAATAATAGTAGTAGTAACACGCTTATTGGCATTTTAGCTGGTACAGCAATTGGAGCAACATTAGGAATTTTATTTGCACCTGATAAAGGCATTCATACAAGACAAAGAATTTCAGATGAGGCTTTGTCCGCAAGAGATAAAATTGCAGAAGGCGCTATGGCGGCAAGAGATACTATTGCCGATAAAGCCTCACATATTGCCGATAAAGCCTCACATTTGAGAAACAATATAGTAGACACCGTAAGTCAAAAAGCGCAAACGCTTGATGAAAAAGTGGAATCAATTGTGTCTGATGCAAGTCATAAAACAGATGATGTTATTAAAACATTAGAAGAAAAACTGGCGACTCTGAAAGAAAAAAATAAAAAATTCCAAAAGTTATAATTTTAAGATATGAGCATTTTTGAATCTATAAATAATACGTCCGATAAAGCCACGGATATTGGTGGAAGATACTTTGAGAATTCTTTTGAGTATTATAAATTAAAAGTATTCCAACAATTGACTAATACTATCAGTATGTTAGTTAAGGCGCTAATTATTGGAGCCGTATTATTTATAGGTTTAATTTTTTTGTTTATTTCCGCAGCGATTGCCATTGGTCATGCCTTAGGGGATGTAGCCTTAGGTTATCTGATTGTCGGAGGTTTTTTCATGATATTAGGATTTATTATATATAAATTGAGATATCTTGTGGATGCCAAAATAATTGCAAAAGTTCATACCAAATTCTTTAAATCTTAATCCATGAAAATCTACAAATCTTTTGACGAAATCGACTACGAGTTGAACCGATTGAAACTTGAACAACAGATTGCCTGGGAAGAAATTAAGGGAGTTAAGAATGAATTTCAAGAAGAAATGAAGCCGCTAAACTGGGTAAATACCGCAGTTAAATTAGCTGGAAAATATGGTGTACTACTCCTAGTAAAAAAATTAATTAAACGATAAGACTATCCGTCTATGTCGTTTATATATACCACCTTCTTTTTAAACTCATCTAAACCATTTCGTATTTCTCCTTAAATACTTTTGAGAAATAACTTCGGCCCGTAAAATTGTTACTATATACAATTTGGGAAATATTTAAATCGGTAATGTTCATTCGATCACTTGCCGCTTCCAAGAGTAAACGTCTAACATATTTCTAACTGTACGAACGCACAAAAATTTAAAACCTTCCCGCAATTTAGATTGAGAAAGACCAGAGTCTTTCGAAAATTGATCTAAGTGGTAATTTAGTGTGAGTGAAGGAGCCTCTAATATTTTATCAGCTTGACTTCTAATTATTTCCAGTTCCTTTTTTAGGGAGAATTGGGTGCATTTTCATTGTTTTGGTATCTTTCACGTCGTGCAAAATGCATGGATAGCAAATGATAAACTTCGCCTTCAATCTGTAATACCCGTATCATGCCTTGGGTATTGAGATCCCGCAATGCTAGCATAATCTTCCAACTTTAAATGGATTGGACTGTATTATGCAAAGTCTGATTGATCGTTATCATTTACAAATACTTCATAAAGATTTTCGGTGAATTCATATAGTTGATTGTTCTTTTTTAAAAAATCTGTTCTGATGATCCGTAAATTATTAAAGGTATTTTTTATATTCTTAGGGAAGAGTAAGTTCTTTTTTGAATCAATAATGGATGAACGGTATTGTTAGGTAGTGTGAAAATTGTCTTCGTAAGCAAACCGCTGCTTAAATCTGTCTTGGGAGCAATAGGAAAAGTGAACAAAATTTAAATTCTCATTTTCGTGTAAAAGTTGGATGTCTTCAAAAAAAAGAACATCGAATTCAATTAAGCTCACGCCCAAATCAAATGTTATACCTCTTATGTCCTTTTGATATCGCATTATTAAGTGTAAGTTTAAAATGTCCACACCGCTCTGTAATGTCGCCTCCAATATAATGTTGCATTTGCGCTAAACCAACTTCAGTAGTGTTCGCATTAGCAATAACTTCTATCATAGCCAATTGAGAATATTAAATGCGAATGTTCTTAAATATAAAATATTTGAAGAGGACACAAAATTAAATTATTTTGTTTTAAATAACCATAAGTAACGCACTTCTGTTAGCACATAAATCTTTTGAGATTTAATTATTTTTTACCTTAAAATCAGAAAATCAGGAGTTGTAATTAATGAAATTGCATACAGTTAATCTTAAGACGGATAGAGAACATTATCATACAAAAATCTTATTAATTTAGCTGTATACAAAAGGAGTCTAGTACTCCAAACACTGGTTGGTTAGTTAGGAAGAATGACCTCAGCACTCTACAAATGCTGAGGTTTTCTATTACAATTTATTTCTCCGAAACCATGTACCACTACGAAACAATGAGACGTTTTTCCAAAGTCTTATCTATATTTTTCTTCAAAAGTCGAAATCATTATTTTCGAGAGCGTGATGATTTTTACTATTACAGCTTTGATTCGTGCAAGATTTTAGTTAACAAATCTATTGCATTTCAGTAAGAAAAAAATTCTGTCTACCAAAATACTTTAGAATTTGATTTGAACTTGGTGGATACTATTAATGCATCAAGAAATGTTAATTTATTGATGGCTGCCAATTGGGTCAATTAAAATTTTAATTGAACTAAGTTTATGGAAGATTGTAAATTAGCTTTATGACAACCCTAGAAGATATATTATGAACTATGATAATGATAAACTCGGTAACAAACTGAATGATTTGTTAGAGAAAAATTATGATGCCGAAAAAGGCTTCAAGAAAGCAGCTGAAAATGCCAAACATATTGGTCTTAAAAATTATTTCACTAATAAAGCTAAAGAGCGCTACGATTTTGGTCATGAATTAAAATCGGAATTGAAAACTATCGGGAAGGATCCTGATAAAGGTGGAAGTGTGACCGGAGCTGTACATCGTTCTTGGATGGAAGTTAAGGCTTGGTTTTCTGCAGATACTGATGAATCTATGTTAGAGGAAGCCATAAGAGGTGAAAAGGCGTCGGTTAATGAATATGAGGAGGTTCTAAATGATACCGCCCTTCCAATTTCTACTAAAGAATTATTGGAAATTCAAAAACACACTATCGAACATAGTTTGACCAATATTAAAAGATTGGAAGATTTAAGTTAGTTGACCAAAACAATATAGATCTCTTAAAAAAATGAACCAATTTCCTTTAATTTCAGAAGTACGATTTAATGCTACTCATAGCTAATTTTTAGTTCTTTGAGTTAAAAATTAAAGCATTTTAGTCAAATGCAAAAATTATATATAAGTTACTTGTCTCGAAAATTAATCCCATGTTTTATAAAATTTCTAATATCGCAAGTAAGGAGTCCATTGAAAATAAATTTAACGTCACTTTCGAATTTCCTAATCTTTATCAGCCACAGGGATTAATAGATGGTCTTAAGGAATCAACAATTTCGGTCATCACACTTGCCGATCCTGCTAAGGTAACCTACGCCATTTGGGGTTTGCTGCCAGAAAATTTTGAAGACAATTGGAGTGTGTTCCAGGATGTAGTTAATACCTTAAATGTTAAATTTAACACGCTGCAAAGTGGAAGTGGTCTTTACGATAATTTACTTAAAAACAGAAGGTGTATTATTATAGCTACAGGTTTTTTTACCACCATGTTAACCAATGGTACGGTTGAAAGATGCCATGTCCATCTTCCAAATTTTGAGCCTTTTCCCATAGCCGGTGTTTTCAATGAACTGATCGACGGATTTATAACATGCTCTTTGGTAATGATTCAAGTCAGTGATTCCTTTAAAGATATCCCAAATATTTCGAACTTTAAACCACTTGGTTTAAATGAACAGGAACTGAAACAATGGTTGGATCCCTCAACTTCTCTTAATGAAATTAGAAAATTGGGAAATGATCATACATCGTTGAATTTCGATTATGAGCTTGATAATTCCCTTCAAATACCAATTAAATCCAATTAATCTTAACGGTACTTTAATTTATGTTTATGAGTTAATTTCTGTTTTGATTGTGTCAAATGGTGTTATCTCTAATGTTGTATCTTTATTATATATTAACTTTTAAACTTTAACACTATGTTACGTTGGACTATTATATTTATAGTAATTGCTATCATCGCCGGTATATTAGGTTTTGGCGGTGTCGCTGGAACTTCTGCCGGAATAGCTAAGATTTTCTTTTTTATTTTTATAGTCTTATTTATTTTATCCCTTTTAAAAGGTGGATTGAAAAAATAAGAACACTAATTTTTAACACATAAAACCAATTGAAATTATGAAAAAATTACTGATGACTTTTGTTGTTCTATTTTCTTTAGGAACTGCAATGACAACTTTTACAGGTTGTAGAGATACGAAAAAAAGCGGTATTGAAAGAGCTGCAGATGATGTTGGAGATGCCATGGATGATGTCGCAGATGACGTCGAAGATGCTGTAAACTAATCAATAAATATAAATTTTATATTTATTTAAAAAAAAGGCCATTACGCACGTAATGGCCTTTTTTTTAGTTTACATTTTACTATCTGGTTCAATATATTTAATAAAATCTGACGGCGATTGTAGTTGAACATATCGATCTCCAATAATCGCAATTGCCGTGGTAATTACTTCTGGTTGTTTGTCAATAATTTTCAACCAATCGTCATTATCCAAATCAATATCTTTATCATAATGGTTCGAAAAATCTGGATGTTCTTTATTGATAAGATCTGCTATTGAAATGTTTAGACCTTTTGCTAATTCGGTCCACTGCGTACTTGTAACTTTTGTTTTAGTAATGTCTATTATTAGAATTTTGTGTTCGGAAGCTAAAACATAGGCTTGAATTTGTTTACCCAGGGAACTGCCTGAATTTAAAAATAATTTAATTTCATTTTTGTCTGTGGAAATTACACCCATAAGAATTTATAAATTAAGATGTTTATACTATTAAGTTTTCGATTTTAGATCAATATCTTCCTGCTAAATAGTGCGTTATATTAAGCATTCAACCACTTTCTCCAAGGATTAAATATATGAAAAAACGACGACATATAGTATTGCAAAAGCCAATTGTTAGATAACAATTTTTAATAAGATTACGCTCTATTTGATAACAAAATCTCTATTTTTGTAAGTTCAATAGTTAAAAATGATTATGTCAGATTCAATCGAGAGAATAAAATGCCTAATTATAGGTTCAGGACCAGCAGGATATACCGCAGCTATTTATGCAGCCAGAGCAAATATGTTTCCAGTACTTTACCAAGGAGAACAACCGGGAGGCCAGTTGACCACTACAAATGATGTTGAAAACTTTCCAGGTTATCCAGAAGGTATTACAGGACCAGAAATGATGATCGAGTTGCAAAAACAAGCGGAACGTTTTGGTACTGATGTTAGAGATGGTTGGGTAACTAGAGTTGATTTCTCAGGTGATGTACATAAAGTATGGGTAAATGAGAGTAAAGAGATTCATTGTGACACCGTAATTATTTCTACTGGAGCTACCGCAATGTATTTAGGAATACCATCTGAGCAAAAATATTTGCTATTAGGTGGAGGTGTTTCCGCGTGTGCTGTTTGCGATGGATTCTTCTATAGAAATCAGGAGGTGGTTATTGTAGGTGCTGGAGATTCAGCTTGTGAAGAAGCGCATTATCTTTCAAAACTTTGTAAAAAGGTTACGATGTTAGTACGGCGCGATGAGTTTAGAGCATCACAAATTATGGAGTCGCGAGTGAAAAACACGAGCAATATTGAAATATTGTATAATACAAGTACTGTAGAAGTCTTAGGTGATGGACAAGTTGTTACAGGTGTGAGAGCGCAAAATAATGTAACCGGTAAAGTTTTTGACATCGAAGCAACAGGATTTTTTGTGGCCATTGGACACAAACCAAATACAGATATATTTAAGGACTACTTGGAATTGGACCCAACTGGTTATATTATTAACATTCCAGGTACTTCCAAAACTAATGTTGAAGGTGTTTTTGTTTCTGGGGATGCAGCAGACCATGTGTACAGACAAGCAGTTACTGCGGCAGGTACGGGATGCATGGCAGCACTGGATGCTGAACGTTATCTCGCAGCAATTGATTCGTCATTCGAGGTAAATACGGCAACTAACTATTAATTTATTAGTATTGAGAGTTAGAAATATTTAAAATATTAAATGCCTAAGGTTATAGTGAAAAACTAAACTTTAGGCTTTTTTTATGATGAAAAACAAGACAGTAATTATCATCGGCAGTTCTCGGTCCTTTGGAAATACGAGAGACGGCTTAGAGGTAAAAAAATGGCAGTTATAAGCTGCGGTCGGGATGCCGAATTGTTTTGATGGCTTCTAGATGCCATTTCTGGAAACTGCAAATTACCTGGGGATGGCGTATTTAAGTCATAGCCATGCGCGGATTGAAACCAAACATTCAATTTCTGATGAGATAAAAATGAATTAATTTTGCCCAGACAAAAAACTAAGAGACGAACGATCGCTGATAAAAGTAGCATCCAACAAAATGTCAGGCGCTACAAGTAGTGATAATCTAGGTTTTCTATCGTTCTCTCATCTGAAGTTTTGAACTCCCAGCAAATGTTGAAAGCGTGATTTTTGGTGTATTATATAAATACACTTCGCTATTACCTGTGGCAGCAATAGTAATGCTGTTATCGACGCGAATGGTTGCTGAACTGCTCAAATCAGCAATTAAATTACAAGTTTTTGTCAATAAGTCCTTTCCATTAAAGCTGGAGGAATTGTCCACTCGCAGTTGCGTGGTATCCAGAGTTCCATCAAATTTTGCACTAGCACGTTGGTACAAGTCGATTTTGGCTGATTTCGAATTAAGTAAAGCTTCTATTTTGACGTTATCGCTAAGTACAATTACGCTATTGGTAGCATTGACATTTAATTTAGCTCTGGCTTTATCTGATGCGATGTAGTTGAATTCATTCGTTTTTATATTGAGATAAGCCCGCGATGATCCTGTGGTTAATAAGGTGGTGTTTTTTAGTTCCAGAGATGTTAATGAACGGATTTCGCCATTCTCTATAACCTCAATATTATCCAATCCGTCGGTATAGTTCACTTTGATACTCATCTTTTTACTAGTGGTAATCTTTTTACTTGTCGAAAAACTTAAAGTTCCACCAACAACTTCAAACAGAATGTATTCATGGAGATTGCTGTCTGCTTCAACTTCCACTGATGGCTTGCTGTTATAGATAATTTCAACGGAAAAATCTTCGCCTACAACAATCTTGTTGAAAGGATCGATATAGGCTTGTTTTATGGTTACGTTTCTATCACCTTTAATTTTATCATCAGTTTGGGCTGAGAGATATGTGGTGGAAGTTAGCACCATAAAAAATGCAAAAATGATTCTATTCATTTTAACGATTTAAGGTTAATACAAACAAATATAAACAAAAACCATCCCAAACTTTTAATAAGCTTGAAATGGTTGATATGACAAATTAGTAAAATGCTTGGTTTCGTTTGCTATAGTTGCTTTATGCTGCCAGAAACACTCCCAGATTTATTGACTTTTTCGGGGTTCCCCAAATATTTAATACCGCCACCGCTTTCGGCTATGGCAGTCAGTTCGTTTGAAGCATTTACAATAATGTCTGCTCCAGATGCAGATGTAGCATTTACAGTCAATGCACTCAGATTTTTTGCGTTGACATCGCTGCCACTAGAAGCGCTAACTACGAGTGCATTAGCACTTCCTTTTATTTTAAGTTCACTGCCGCTTGAAGCTGTGCACTTTAAACTTTGAACTTTAATTTCTAAGTCCATATTACTTCCGCTTGAAGAGTCAATTTCTAAATTATCGCTCGATATTATGCCTATGCTATACACATCACTTCCACTTGCCGCTGAAATTTTAGAAATATCCTTAAAGTTGACCATCACCTTTTTTGTAGCGGAGTATCTGATGTTTTTGTCAGCATATATCTTGAGGATATTGCCTTCAATTTTAGTGATAATAATATCATGCAAATTTTCATCTGCCTGAACGGTCAGTCCTTCAGTTTCGCTTTGCGTTAGATAAACGTCCAGACCGCGACTTATTTGAATATGATCGAAATTATTGTCGATGGTGCGTTCTTTAGTAACGACATTGCCATTGCCACTAATTCCCAAATTGAAATTACAGGATAACAGAGACAAACTGAAAATAGTGGTCACGATGATTTTGATTAATGTGCTCATGAGTGTTGGTTTTTGTTTTTCAAATATCCTTTAAATCCTAGCCCATTTTAAATTATATGCTCTGAACTGTTGATTTATGCTGATTAGCTGTTAATTGTCGTCCGTTGTTATTTGTATTCCATTACTGTCAATATTGACCTTTACACGCTCGGTTGTTGATTTAATACCATCTTTATTGATTTCAATAACGTTCGTGTCGTTTTTAATTTGGACGCCGTTTTCATCAATTTTAAACTGAGAATTTTCATCATTGAGATCTACTTTAATCTTAAAATCTTCAGGACAGTCCAAGCACTTGATTTCGTTGTTAAAAATTTGTAGATAATGACTTTCCATACCATCTATTAGGACATTGTTATTATTGATGATTCTCGTGGTATTCGAAAGTTTTTCATTTCTATTGGCTGATCTGTGATAATATTTGTTGTAAAACGGATAGGTATTTTTATCTGCGAATACAACGGTTCCTTCTGGTAGATAAAGGGTTATTTCAACTTCTTGGTCTCTGTACTTATTTTCAAAGTTTGTTGTTAAATATTCATTCAGCTCTAGTTTTTCTCCCGTAAGCGTGTAGTGATAATTAATATTTTCCGCTCTTCTCTTGGCATTTTGATACGTATTACCTCGTGAACTTTTATCAATTTTTATGGTAGCTACAGAATCTTTGGTCGATTTTAAAATCAGCTTAACATCAGTTAAATACAGGAGTTTTGTGTCGTTCTGGTCATAGACAGGTTTCCATTGATTGCTATGTCTTCCAGATTGTTTGGAGTACGAATTATTATGTGCCATCGTCAAAAAGAGTGTGTCATTAGCGATGAGATTTAGGCTGTCTGTGTGTTGTACAATCGCTTCTTCAGTGTATTCACTGGCTTGTTTAACCCCTATAATAACCAATCCAATGATTGCCATAAGCCACAAACCGAGTAAAGAGAATTTTGCAATTTGACCGATTGATTTTAAATTATTGACCAATATTTTCAATCCTAAATAAAAAATAAAGAAGAAGGGAATGCCTATGGCAAAAAACAACAGTAATGACATTATCCAAATAGGGATATTGGCAGCATTTGTCGCTTCAATAAAATCGATTCCTGGAAGATGAATAATATCTGCAACACCCACTGAAAACAGCGAAACTATAAGTGCGATCAACATTGAAGAGCCGATAAGGATGAGGATGATCCCTATAAACTTCCCTACTACTTTTAAGAAAAAGAGGATGATTTCTCCAACGGCATCAAAAAACGATTTTGACCCAGACTTGATCCGGTTTCCTTGTTTTGGAAAATCGATGTTTTTTACAGCATCTGAAACGTTTTGTGATACGTTGTCAAATCCATCTTTGATTTTTTTTTCGATATTTGTAATGTTGACGGGCTCGCCAGTCATATTAAGCTTATCTGCAGTCGTAATGGCTTCTGGAACTAAAATCCAAAAAAGGATATAGATAAAAATAAAGGTACCACCAGAACCTAAAGTCAATAGAATCCATAGCAAACGTACCCAAATGGCATCAATACCTAAATAATGACCAAGTCCTGAGGCTACGCCACCAATATAAGAATTGTCCTTGTCTCTAAATAGTTTTTTAGAAATGCTAGTCTTGCTTTTATCTTGGTAACTACTTTGCGGATCGTCTTCAAAAATTTCGTCGTCAACTAAATAGTCTTCGGGTTGTCCCATAATGGAAATCACTTCGTCAACTTCTTTTATTCTGATGACCTGTTTGTCATTTTGAACACGCTCATTAAAAAGTTCCGCAATGCGGGCTTCAATGTCCGCAATGATTTCAGATCGCCCTTGAGAATCCGTAAATGAACGTTTGATGGCCTCAAGATAGCGTTGTAATTTTAGGTATGCATCCTCATCAATGTGAAAAAATATACCAGCTAAATTTATGTTGACTGTCTTATTCATTTTTTTGAGTTTTTTGTTTTGGTTACTAAGTTGACTGCGTTTTGTAATTCATTCCAAGTGGTGTTCAGTTCGGTAAGGAATAATTTGCCTTTTTCTGTGAGGTTATAATATTTCCGAGGTGGTCCTGAGGTTGATTCCTCCCATCTATAATCTAAAAGACCTGCGTTTTTGAGCCTTGTCAATAGAGGGTAAATAGTGCCTTCCACGACCAACATCTTTGCAACTTTGAGGGTCGCTAAAATTTCAGCTACATAAGCATCTTCATCTTTAAGCACGGAGAGTATGCAGTATTCCAGAACACCTTTGCGCATTTGTGCTTTTGTGTTTTCAATTTTCATATGTCTATTCTGTTTTTTGAGGTCTTATGCTCTTAATTCTAGGAGCGCATAGGAGCTTGGTTGCGCTTGCTTCATGTTTGACAATAGTTGTGTCATGTTTTTAAACATTTAATTCTTTGATACTGATCGTTTTTTTGATTGACCCAACCGAACTTTCCTCTTGTCGGGTGGTTGATTCGCATTAACATATCGTTCGTATTGGCAGGTTGATTGAAAACCTGCTCGAATCTTCTTTTGAGGCATGAAAGGCTTATTATTATTATTATTATTTTATAAA
Organism: Flavobacteriales bacterium; assembly: GCA_038243395.1. GTDB lineage: Bacteria > Bacteroidota > Bacteroidia > Flavobacteriales > Flavobacteriaceae > Gelidibacter. The sequence goes on from JBBSRC010000001.1 coordinate 36,673, forward strand.
ATTGATGGTCAAGGGATATTTATAGAGTTCGCCATCTCTTGCCTTTAAACTAGCAATTACTATAAATACCAACTCCAAAATAAATCCCATAACGGCCAAAGTTCCTAATCCGCCGGCAATATAAAGTAGGGGAGAAGCCTTTCTGAAATTAATGCTGAAATTGCTGAACATATTAAAATCGAAAAAATCGAGGTGGCCCAAAAGACCAAAAATAAAAAATGGAATGGTCAGTGCTCCAAAGATAATGGCATACAGAAAAACGCTGATTTGAAAATTCAGGGCTTGTTTGCCGTGTTCATCAATAAATTCAGATTTATTTTTGTTGGAAATCCACAGTATTAATGGCCCAATAAAATTCCCGAAAGGAATGATGAATCTCGAAAAGGTCGATAAATGAATGAAGGTTGCGATGTTCTTTTGGTAATTATTTATCATGGATTTGAAGTTTACAATACTTGCCTATGCAAATATATATCTAAAGGAAGGTACTATGCAACACATAGTACTAAATATTAACATAATATTAACAAATTGCATTGTGAAAAAATATTGATAATTTAGCGATTATTAAATTTCCATAATGAAAATATCTCCAAGAAAACTCAATGCTTTTTTAAGTTTTAAACTCCCCTCGGCCTATTTATGCGGGGTGCGAGCTAAATTTATCGATGATGAACAGTGTAGAGTAAGTGTTAGGTATAGATGGATCAATCAGAATCCTTTCAATTCTATGTTTTGGGCGGTTCAGGGGATGGCGGCAGAACTGACTACGGGCGCCTTGGTCATGTCTAAAATAAAAGCCAGTGGCAAACCCATATCTATGTTAGTGGCCACTAATAACGCATCGTTTACCAAAAAAGCGACGGGACGTATCCATTTTGTATGTACTGATGGCTATAAGGTGGATGCTGCGATAATTAAAACCATCGAATCTGGCGAAGGACAGACCTTTTGGATGAAATCTGTGGGCATTAACGAAGATGGCATTGAGGTTTCAAATTTTAATTTTGAATGGACGATTAAAGTTAGAAGTGGGAAGCCGGGAACTTGAAGCTTGAAGCTTGAAGAGGGGGAGTTTATATTAAGAAGATCGGAATTCAGCTCAACATGCAAATCAATGTAATGGATTGAATATTATTGGAACGGTTCTACTGTTATGTTTCTTTAAAAAAACAACTCCATATCTTACTTTAAAACAAATTTTATAAGTCCCGTGTTTCTAAAGGTTCGTTGAAATTGTACCCGAAGAGATAGACAATGGGGGTATTATTGATAATCCGAGTAATTTCACACATTACGAAAATCGCAATTAATTAGACTGAGAATTATTAGATTTGTTAAAGTTAATAATTTGCATGGGAGTATATTGTTTTTTTACTAAATTTAGACAACCTAATACGTGATGCCTATTTCTGAATTCTACCTAATTATTATAACCTAAACTAAAAAAATTATGGCAAGAGCAATGTTTGAGTACACTAAAACTGTACTTAGCAAAGTCAGTTTTGATACTGCGTTGTTCTGTAGAGAAGTTCAAAAAGCTATTCAACGCTTACTACCTTATGAAATTGAGGAGCTAAAAGTTTTTATCAAGTCTTTGATTCTACAGAATCCCGAATTAAATCAATGTTTAATTTATTTAAAACCATAGTTAGAAAGCGACCAACAAAAGGTCGCTTTCTTTATTTTGATATCGGACTAATGATATTTACATTCTGAAAAGCAATAGCACCCCGAATAATTCCGGAGATAACATTGTGTAAAGCATCAATAATCTGCATTTTTAATTCGCTTTTATGGTAAATAATACTGACCTCACGGGCAGGAGAAGGTTCTACAAAATGATGCAGATTCCCCTTGAGATTCTCATTAAGTTCAAGAGTATGTAAATACGGGAGTAAGGTCATGCCTAAGCCTTCGTTTGAAAGTTTAATCAAGGTTTCTATACTGCCACTTTCCAGTTGAAAACTATCCTCAGTTTGATTTTTAAAGGCTTTACAAAGATTGATAATACCATCTCTAAAACAATGGCCATCTTCAAGAAGTAACATATCATCAATGTCAAGATCGGAGATTTCAATTAATTTCTTCTCATAAAGACGATGGTGCTGAGGTATATAACCTACAAATGGTTCATAATAGAGCACGCGTTCCTTTATATTTTCACTTTCCAAAGGAGTTGCAGCAATCGCAGCATCTAAATGCCCGTCTTTTATTCTTATAATTATTTCGTCAGTAGTAAGTTCTTCAATCTTCAGCTTGACTTTAGGATATTTCTTTATAAATGTTTTTAGAAACATTGGAAGCAGGGTTGGCATAACGGTCGGAATGATTCCGATACGGAATTCGCCACCAATAAATCCTTTTTCTTGATCCACGATATCTTGGATACGTTCAGATTCATTAACAATATTTCGAGCCTGATTGACTATTTTTCGTCCAACTGTAGTGAGTTCAATAGGTTTTTTACTGCGATCAAAAATGAGAACATCGAGTTCGTCTTCTAATTTTTGTATTTGAGTGCTTAGAGTGGGTTGCGTAACGAAGCATTTTTCAGCGGCTTTCGTAAAGTTTTTATGTTCAGCAATCGCTAAAACGTAGGTTAATTGCGTAATAGTCATAGTTATTCATTTAAACTATAAAAATATAAAAACCATCGATAAAAACTATAATAAAAAAGGTTAATAAATGCATAAATTAGAGAAAACCAAAACTAGCTAAATGACATTAATACGATTCACTTAGATTCCGATAAGACTAAGAACATTGCAAGTGATTTGAATGAATTTTTGATGATTTTCAGATATATCACCAAAATTTTCGTGATTCATTGGATTAGTATCGGAAAACGTTTTTTCGACTTACATTTTAAGTTCGAGGAGCTTAATACCGACGCCAACATAAAAGTTGACGAGATTGGCGAACGAATTTTGATTTTGGGGGAAACGCTGTTGCACACCTTTGATGCTTACATTATAACAGCGAAGGTCAGGGTAGATAAAAACAGCTTACAAAATGAAAAAGCTGTAGAGCTCATTGTAGATTCCTTAACTGAAATGCTGAAAATTTAACGCAAAATTTTAGACAAATCTGATGAAGCTGGAGATGAAGGTACCAACTCTATGATGAGTGATTTTATTACCGAATAAGAGAAAACTGTTTGGATGATGAAAGCTTGGTTAGGGGAGACTGTGCAGAAGTTGGAAGCTAGAATTACAAAGCACAACATTCTACAAGTGCGAAGTTAGAATCACTTTCTAATATTTATAGAACTGTTTGTGAATTCGTAAGTAGATTTTATGTTTTCCTTTTAGACACGGATTACACGGATTACACGGATTACATGAATTACACGATTTACACGATTTACACGGATTAGCACCGATTAGTTAATTTGCGCGAGTCGAATGCCAGTTCCTATTTAGCAAAATCTTCTCATTTGCTTTAACTTTTAATGGATTTTATAACACACTGAACACTGAACACTGCCAACTAACTTTAATTCCTCTCATCACTTTCAATAATCCCATCTCGCAAACGGATGACCCGCGCAGCTCTTTTTGCAACGTCTTCTTCGTGTGTGACTACGATTACTGTGTTTCCGGCTAAGTGGATGTCGTCAAATAATTGAAGAATTTCCAATGAAGTTTTAGAATCTAAATTTCCTGTGGGCTCATCGGCTAAAATAATAGAAGGTTTGTTAACCAAGGCGCGACCTACCGCTACACGTTGCCGTTGACCCCCCGAAAGTTCGTTCGGTTTATGATGGATACGGTCTGCTAGGCCAACATCAGTCAGTACTTGTGTGGCCCGAGCGTTACGATCGGCTTTTGATGCTCCTGCATAAATCATTGGTAAAGCCACATTGTCTAATGCTGTGGTTCTTGGCAATAAGTTGAACGTCTGAAATACAAAACCGATTTCCTTGTTTCTGATCTCGGCCAATTCGTCATCACTCAATTCACTGACATCTTTATTATTGAGAATATATTTTCCTGAAGTAGGCGTGTCCAAACATCCTAAAAGATTCATCAAAGTTGATTTTCCAGAACCCGATGGTCCCATAATCGCCACATAATCGCCACGTACGATATCCAAATCGATGCCTTTTAAAACATAAACGGTTTCGGAGCCTAATTGAAAGTTTCTGACGATATTTCTAATATGAATGACGTTGTCCATAGGGTGGTTCAAAGTTTAAGGTTCAAAATTCACTATTCCCGTCTTTGCAAATGCTACGGATGGGCAAGCAAAGTTACAAATTCCCTATCTTCAGATAGGCAAACTTGGAACTTGGAATTTTCTGAGTTAATTGGTTTACGATTCATATGACGTTCAAAGCGTGGGGTTGTTACACTCTAATTTTAAAATGTTCTTTTACCTGCTCTTTTCTAAAGAAAACAATTCCCCAATGAAAGACGTCCACAGTAATGGTTACTTGTGGATGCTCCTTAATGATTTGCCAAGCTTCTCTCATGCCTTTAGACCAATAGATATCGTCAAAAATAAAAACAGAATCATTATGAGCGGCGGGCAGAAGTATTTCAAAATAAGCCAAAGTGGCTTTTTTGGAATGATTTCCGTCAAAAAAAATCAGATCCCATTGCTCTTGTTCGAGCGCTTGGATCTCTGTTTTAAAATCGCCTTGAAACGTGTTTATGTTGGAAGTTTCATTATCCAAGAGTTGTTGTTGGGCGACTTTCAGGGTTTCTGCACATCCTTCGATAGTAGTGATTGTGGCGTCAGGATTTCCTAATGACAACGCAAAGGTGCCAATACCAAGATTGGTCCCCAATTCTAGGATAGTCTCCGATTGAAAATACCGTACTAACCTAAATAAGAGTTTGGAGTTTTTTAATGAGGTTCCCGATGTTTTCGCGATAGCGTTTATAGCACGGGTGTCAGATTTGAAAATTTTCGAGCCAGAACCAAAATCCGTAATCGTGATTATTTTTGAATTTTGAAGTAATTCAGATTGGTATGCTTCCAATGCTTTATATTCAGAATACTTCGTTTTATCGTAAAAACATTTGGTTACTAGATCATAAACAAACGGGGAATGGACACCGTGTTGATTGCTCGATTTTAGAAAGAACTTTATGTAGGAGAGAATTTGATGCAAGTTTTAAGGTTTCAAGTTTGATTTGTTTCAAGTTCCAAGTTGGCAAGGTTAATAGAATTTAATTTTTAACTGTCTTCCGTCATCTGTCAAAATTTTATAGATCGCTGATGACGCAAATTCTACTGATTTTCTGATTGATTAATCAATATTATATATTAGATCAACAGCGTTTACGAACTATAGGTTTCCATTGTGCAACTTTGTGTCATAACTTCTGCGAATGCAGAAACCCGATCTTTTTAACCGCAAGGACGCAAAGTTTACGCAAAGTCCGCAAAGGTTCAAACAAGGTGGTTTACTACTACAATTCAATAAACAACAGTAATAAAAATTACAATTTAAGATTCCAACTTCTCCGAAAGCTCAAACCATCGCTCTTCCTTCAACGCTAATTCATCAATAATTTTCTCTAAATCCAAAGACAATTTATTGATTTGCTCTTTACTTAAACTTGTGTCATGAAACTTGGCTTCAGATGCAATTTTATCCAACTCCAAAGATCTGATTTTACTTTCCAAAGATTTTAGTTCTTTTTTCTCATTATAAGAGAGTTTCTTGCCTTCATTCTTAGTGTTATCAACAGAGGTGGTTTCTGTTTTCGAGACTTCAAGAACAGGAGCAGAAGCTTCATAATCGCGATAATCTGAATAATTTCCAGGGAAATTCTCGACTTCGCCTTCGCCTCTAAAAACAAATAGATGATCGACGATTTTATCCATGAAATAACGGTCGTGCGATACGACTAGCAAACATCCGGGGAAATCTAATAAGAACTCCTCAAGCACGTTTAAAGTGACAATATCCAAATCGTTGGTAGGCTCATCCAGAATCAGGAAATTAGGATTTTGGATTAAAATAGTACACAAATAGAGACGTTTTTGTTCGCCACCACTCAGTTTTTCAACAAAGTCATATTGCTTTTTACGATCGAATAAGAAACGCTCCAATAATTGTGAAGCACTAATCTGGCGACCTTTTGTCAACGGGATATACTCGCCAAATTCCTTGATGACCTCAATAACTTTTTGGCCTTCCTTGATTTTTATACCACTTTGTGTGTAATAACCAAATTTCACGGTCTCCCCAATGATGATCTTTCCGCCATCTGGAGTGACAGAGTCCGTCAACATATTTAAAAACGTCGATTTTCCTGTGCCGTTTTTTCCGATGATGCCAATACGTTCACCGTGTTTAAAAACATATTCAAAACCATCCAAAATTATCTTATCGCCATATGCTTTTGAAACTTTATGGAATTCCACGATTTTACTTCCCAGTCGTTCCATATTGATTTCCAATTGTACTTGATGGTCATTTCTGCGTTGGTTCGCTTTGGCTTTAATATCTTGAAAATCGTCAATGCGTGATTTAGACTTTGTGGTACGTGCTTTTGGTTGACGGCGCATCCAGTCCAACTCCTTTTTGAAGAGTTGTTTGGCTTTGCCCGTTTCAACCGTTTCATTCACAACTCGTGCCTCCTTTTGTTCTAAGTAATAGGAATAGTTCCCTTTGTAGGTATAAAGTTTGCCTTGATCCAATTCAATAATTTCATTACAGACACGCTCCAAAAAGTAGCGGTCATGCGTAACCATAAACAAGGTCATTTGTGCTTTGGCAAAGTATTGTTCCAGCCATTCGATCATTTCTAGATCAAGATGGTTGGTAGGCTCATCCAAAATTAAGAGATCAGGCTCGTTAATCAGTGCTGTGGCTAAGGCGAGACGTTTTTTCTGACCTCCTGAGAGCGTTTTGATTTTCTGGGTAAGATCATCCAACTTCAGCTTTGAAAGGATTTGTTTAAAGCGCAACTCAAATTCCCAAGCGTTGTGCCGTTCCATGCCCTCAAAAGCTTTTTGATAAGCATCGGCATCCTCTGGGTTTAAAAGTGCTTTTTCATAATTCTCGATGATTTTTAAAATGGGCAAATCAGAATTGAAAATTGTAGCTTCAATAGTGAGTTCGTCTTCATATTGCGGCGATTGTGATAAAAAAGACATCCGCAATCCTTTTCTAATGACCACTTGGCCGGTATCAGGTGTGTCTGTTCCTGCAATGATATTTAAGATGGAGGTTTTTCCACTTCCATTTTTTGCTACAAAGGCAATTTTATCGTCTTTATGGATGCTAAAAGAAAGGTCTTCAAACAGCGGTGCGTCGCCGTAAGTTTTTGAGATGGATTCAACAGTTAGGTAATTCAAAATCTAAATTTTTTACAAAGAACGGAAATAAATCATGAGGGATTGATCAACTGTTGATTTAAAACTTGATTGTCAAAAATGAATCAAGATACGTTGACCATGTTCAGCAACCACCGCTTCGCTGCTAGAATTAAGAACTAAGATTTAAGCTGTGAAATGTGAAAAGAATTGAAATTGATGTCTTTATTTAGTTAGTAATAATAACTTATATGACATTTCTTAGAAATCAAAAAAAATTAGTTTGAAGACAGATGAAACGTTTTTAAGTTGGATAGTTGTTAGTCGAAACACTAACACTCAATAGTTTTTATGATTGAAGGATTTATGGATTTCATTTTTATCGCAATTCAGAGTGAGGTTTTACACATAAATCAGCAATAAATCAAATAAATTGATAATAGTTTTGATATTCCGAGTGATAACTTATATTTGTCGAAACACATGTGGTCCTTTATGAAACGATTTTTACTGGTTATGGGATTAATTCTCAGTAGTTTGTTGACTTCCTGTATTCCTCATAAAGATATCGTATATCTCCAAAATAAAAATATAGCTACCGACTCTCTACAGATGATGGTAGAGCAGCAGAAGCCATATCGCGTTCAGATCAATGATATTTTGAATGTTCGGATCAAAGTTTTGGATCAAGAGAATGTCAGTATTTTCAATCCGATAGGTGATGGTAACTTAAACGCCAGCGCCGCTGAACGTGCCTATTTTGATGGTTTTACCGTTGATATGCATGGCAATATAAGAATACCCGAACTCGGATTTATAAATGTACTTGGTTATACTACTAATGAGATTGAAGAGCTTATAAAAAGTAAACTTCTTGAGGAACAATTCAAGGAAACAGCCAATATGTTTATAACCGTAAAGCTTTCTGGATTGCGCTATTCTGCCATGGGAGAAGTGGGCTCGCCGGGGTCTCAGATATTATTCCAGGAACGTGTCAATATTTTTCAAGCAATCGCAAATGTTGGGGAAATTCCCATTACTGGCGAAAGAAAGGATGTTTTACTTATTAGACAATATCCGCAAGGTCAGCAAATCCATCATTTGGATTTGACTGATGTTAATGTCATGAAATCGCCCTATTATTATATCCAACCTAATGATATGATCTACGTAAAACCACTGAAGCAAAAAACTTGGGGCACCGGAACTACGGGAAGGGATACCTTGACTGCCATCGTTTCTGTGGTTAGTCTTCTGACCACAACCATTTTATTAATTACAAGACTGTAGTTTATTATGGACGATCAAGATTTAGATTATTCAGAACCAAGAGGCACTTATTTTGACTTTAGAGGTTATTTATTCAAGGCGCTCAATTTATGGAAATTTGTACTTCTTAGTGTTGCATTCGCACTTATTGTGGCCTATCTCATCAATGTGCGGAAACAAAGTATTTACAAATTAGATTCTCTTATTTCGGTAGAAAGTGACCAGAATCCATTTTTTACCGCTAATACCAGTATTTCCTTCAACTGGGGTGGTGTTTCGGGGAAAGTAGGGAAAGTCATGACCACTGTGAAAACCCGAACCCATAATGAACTTGTGATGGATTCCTTGCAATATTATATGGAATACTTGGAGCAAGGAAAATATCGCATGGAGGATATCTATAAAAATGCGCCTTTTGTGGCTAAGTTAGATATAAACAAGGGACAGATTTTAGGAAAAACGATCGGAATAAAATTCTTAAATGATAATGAATTTGAACTGACCGCCAGTTTTGAAAAAAGTGGGTTTACCGTCCAGCGCTATTCCGATAAGGAAAAGTATAATGACAATTTTAAGACTGGAGAATTTAAACAGACCTTTAGTTTTGGAGAAACTATCCAGCTGCCGTTCTTTAATGGTATCATAACAAAGCGAAACAATAAAACAATTGTTCAAGGAGCTCAATATTATCTGCAATTTATAAATTTCGATTCCGTAGTAAATCAATATAAAAACAGTGTGATAATTGCTCCTTTTTCTGGAAGTTCATCCTCTGTATTGACTTTGTCTTTGGCAGGAAGCAATAAGGCTAAAATTGTGGACTATTTGAATGCCACGACTTCTATTTTAAGTAAGACCGAATTGGAGCGTAAAAACTTGTATGCTACCAATACCATTAAGTTTATTGACAGCAGTTTAAATTCCGTAAATGATAATCTAAAAGATGTTACGGATGAGATGAACAAATTCAGGAAGGACAATAAGTTGTTTGATGTCACTGAAGAAATGAATATTGTATCCGGAAAATTAAGAGCTTTTGATTTAACTCGGGAAGAAGAGCGCACAAAATTAAACTATCTCAATTCGTTAGAAAATTATCTTCGTACCAAGACCGATTACACTCAGATCGCCGCGCCCTCTTCCGTAGGAATTAATGAAGCCAACATCCTGTCCAGCGTTGCAAAAATTACCGCGCTCGCCATTGAGCGTCAAACCAAGGAATATACGGTCAAGGAAGGGAATCTTATATTTAAAGATATAGATCGCCAAATTGATGCCGAAAAGAATGTCCTTTTGGAAACCATCGGGAACACTAAAAGAACCATAGGCATTAATTTAGATGCCATTAATAATAACATTGCCCGATTTGAGGCGCAACTGAGCAATCTGCCAGAAGATCAACAAGAGTTTCTGAAAATTCAACGCAAGATGAATATCAGTCAAGAGGCTTATAATATTTATTTAACCAAACGCGGGGAGGCAGCCATTGTAAAAGCGGCTAATGTTTCTGATATCAGCACAATTGATGAAGCTAAAGATATTGGTGGTGGCCGTATTGGTCCTAACAAAAGCCTGAATTATATGATGGCGCTCATGTTAGGCTTTTTTATTCCAATGTTCTTGATTTTCGTGATTTTCCTTTTGGATAATACAATCCACGGTTCTGATGAAGTGGAACGCTTGTCAAGCATTCCTATTTTGGGATTAATTGGTAAATACAATTATAAAAATAATTTGGTGGTGTTTGAAAAGCCAAAGTCGGCAGTGTCAGAATCCTTTCGTTCCATTCGTTCAAGTTTACAGTTTATTTATAAAAAACAGGGAGAAGAAGAGGGCAGGGGGAAGACCATTATGATTACCTCTTCGGTAAGTGGCGAGGGTAAAACCTTTTGTTCCATCAATATCGCTACGGTATATGCGCTATCAGGAAAAAAGACCTTATTACTTGGACTAGACTTAAGAAAGCCAAAAATTTTCGGCGATTTTGAGATTACCAATGAGATAGGTGCTGTGAACTATTTAATTGGCGACAATACCTTTGAAGAGATTAATCATACATCACACGTCGAAAATCTTGATGTCATTCCTTCAGGGCCGGTTCCTCCAAATCCTTCAGAATTATTGATGGGCGATCGGATGAAAGAACTGATAGAACATGTTCGGAGTCGTTATGACATCATCGTTTTGGATACGCCTCCTTTAGGCTTGGTAACCGATGCTTTAGAACTCACGCAATATGCAGATGCTACGTTATTTATGGTCCGCTTGGATTATACTAAAAGAGGCATGTTGGCTTTGATTAACGCTAAGTATAAAATGGGCGAGGTTAAAAACATCAACTTTATACTTAACTTTTACAAACATAAAACCAATCATAATTACGGGTATGGTTATGGGTACGGGTATGGGTACGGCTATGGTTACGGAACTTATGGGAATGCTTATCACGAAGGAAATGGCAAACGTTCTTTACTTAAACGTATTAAGCGATTTTTAAAAATCAATACCTAAATAATTTCTTTTGATTTCTTCAAAACAAGCCCGTGTAAAACGTTTATTTGATGTGTTATTTGGGCTATTTTTATTCCCATTTCTTATAATTCCAATAGTAGTTTTGCTTTTAATTGCGACGATCGACACTCGGCAATGGGGTTTGTTTTCGCAGCTTCGGATCGGACAATTTGGAGAACCTTTTAAAATATATAAAATCAGGAGCTTAAAACAAGAAGTCCATCATTTAGGGTTTCTAGATGCTAGTGCAACGACGTTAGGGAAGTTTTTAAGACGGCATAAATTGGATGAATTGCCACAGCTTTTTAACGTTTTAAAAGGCGATATGAGTTTTGTCGGGCCTCGGCCAGATATTGCGGGGTTTGCAGATGCTCTTGAAGGCGATGATCGGATCATTTTAACATTCAGACCTGGAATTACAGGACCCGCCACTCTAAAATATAAGGACGAAGAATCTATTTTAGCCCAACAATCAGACCCTGAAAGTTACAACAGAACGATAATTTGGACCGATAAGGTTGAAATCAATAAAAAATACCTTCAAGATTGGAGTTTTTCTTTAGATTTGCATTTCATTTTAAAATCCATAAAGAACACACCATGACAAGTAACCCGAAAATTACGGTAATAGGATTAGGATATGTAGGTTTACCACTTGCTGTAGAATTTGCTAGAAAGTTTTTAGTGGTTGGTTTTGATATCAATCAAAAACGAATTGATGAATTAAATCAAGGTAACGACAGAACTTTGGAAGTTGATAATAAAGATCTTCAGTCCATTATAGTTACAGATCCAAAGTCCAAGACTGGATTGCTTGTTTCTACTTCGCCATCAGATATTGAGGATTCGGATTATTATATTGTTACGGTACCAACACCAACCGACGCATTCAATAAACCAATCTTTACACCTTTAGTAAAAGCGAGTGAAACTATAGGTAAAATTTTAAAAAAGGGTGCGATTGTTATTTATGAATCCACCGTTTATCCAGGAGTTACAGAAGATATCTGTGTTCCTATTTTGGAGAAGGAATCTGGTTTGAAATTTAATGTTGATTTCTTTGCTGGCTATTCGCCAGAACGCATCAATCCAGGAGATAAAGTTCATACGGTAACTCAGATTTTAAAGGTAACTTCAGGATCTACACCAGAAATTGCAATAAAAGTTGATAATCTTTATAAAACTATTATTACTGCCGGTACGCATATGGCACCGAGCATCAAGGTTGCTGAAGCGGCCAAAGTGATTGAAAATTCACAACGCGATATCAATATTGCTTTTGTGAATGAATTGTCAAAAATATTCAGATTGCTAGATATTGATACCAAAGCTGTTTTGGAAGCTGCCGGTACCAAATGGAATTTTATTAAGATGTCTCCAGGTTTGGTTGGTGGGCACTGTATTGGAGTAGATCCGTATTACTTGGCTCAAAAAGCGATAGAATCAGGTTATAACCCTGAAATTATATTGGCAGGACGTAAGATGAACGACAGTATGGGAAGTTATGTCGCTCAAGAAACTGTAAAATTGATGATTAAAAAAGGAGCGAAAATTAAAGGGGCCAAAGCCTTAGTAATGGGAATTACCTTTAAGGAAAACTGTCCAGACATCCGAAATTCTCGAGTGATTGATATCGTTAAGGAATTTGAAAGTTACGATGTGGATGTTGATGTGTTTGACCCTTGGGCTTCCTCAGATGAAGTAAAACATGAATATGGTTTTGATTTAATTTGTTCAGACACGAAATTGGCTTCTAAATACGATGCTATTGTTCTTGCTGTTTCTCATAATGAATTTTTAGAGTTGGACATCCAAAAATTAAAATCAGACATCGGCGTTATTTTTGACGTCAAATCCTTATTACCAAAAGAATCCGTAGACGCCAGATTATAATGTACACACACGCTTATCATACCGAAGATTTATCAAAATATAGTTTTTTAATTACTGGAGGAGCAGGGTTTATAGGATCTAATTTGGTCCAATACCTCTTGCAGCACAATGCGAAAAAAGTACGTGTGCTCGATAATTTCTCCAACGGTTACAGAGAAAACCTAACCGAATTTATGTCTAATCCGGCTTTTGAGCTCATGGAAGGCGATATCAGAGATGTGGACACATGCCATAGCGCAGTGAAAGATATGGACTATGTGTCGCATCAAGCGGCCTTGGGGTCGGTACCGAGATCTATCAATGATCCAGCCACAACAAACGATGTGAACATTTCAGGGTTTTTGAATATGATGATTGCCATAAAGGACAATCAGAATGTAAAACGTATGGTGTATGCTGCTTCAAGTTCGACTTATGGCGATAGCAAGACTTTGCCAAAAGTGGAGGATACTATCGGTAGACCATTATCTCCATATGCTGTTACAAAATACGTTAACGAATTATATGCAGATGTTTTTGGTAAAACCTATGGCACCGATGTGATTGGTTTCCGTTACTTTAATGTCTTTGGACCAAAGCAAAGTCCGAATGGTGCTTATGCAGCGGTTATTCCGTTGTTTATGCAGTCTTTAAAGGACGATGTAGCTCCAAAAATAAACGGTGATGGTGGACAAACTAGAGATTTTACCTTCATTGATAATGTGATTCAAGCGAATGTGAAAGGTATGTTTGCCTCCAAAGAAGCCGGTAATAATGTGTTTAATGTAGCCTGTGGCGAGCGCATCGATATTAATTATTTGTGGGATTCCCTAAAAGTAGCTGCTGATTCGCAGTTAGAACCAGAATACGGTCCAGAACGTCAAGGTGATGTACGTGATTCTTTAGCAGATATTTCAAAGGCACAAGAATTGTTGGGATATAGTCCGAGATATACGGTTCGAGAAGGGCTCAAGATTACTTGGGATGCTTTTAGTTAAGTGATATTTCAAACTCCCGTTCAAGCTCTTGTTTTAAACGGCCCTTTCAAACTCCCCTTTCTTCACCTTCGTTGCACTACGGTGAATTCATTCCCCTCTTTTTCCAAAGAGGGGAGCTAGATGGTTAGCGTTCATGTAGTTTTGGGATGTTTTTACTTGCACGTCATTTTCAGTAAGCTTAAAATTAGGACTTAGTCAAGTAACTAACCACATATAATAAACCCTCACATTTTAAGGCTCCTCCCTTTGGTAAAAGAGAGGTGGCTAGTCTGACGGAGGAGGACTAGTCGGAGGGTTCGCTAGTACCTAGAGTCATCTCACTATACAAGGGAGGAGGGCCAGCCGGAGGGTTTGTTTTTATTATTTACTTAGAATTAAAACACTCCCGTATCCCCATTAAAACAGAAGGCAGAAAATCAAAAACCATTTTATTCTCAAAACGGATAACTTTATAGCCGACGCTTTCTAAATATACAGTTCGTTTTCTGTCATATTCTTGAACTTTTGGGGTGTTATGATATGCTCCATCCAATTCAATAATCAGTTTTTCAGATGCGCAATAAAAATCAACAATATAATAACCAATACTATGTTGCCTGGTAAATCGTATATTATCTAACTTCCTAGCTTTTAATTGTGTCCATAGAAAAGCTTCTGCAGGTGTCATCTTTTTACGCAGTTGTTGTCTGTAATCTTGCAGTTCTTTTTTAGTATGTAGGCGTTGTTTGGACATGTATTAAAAATAGGTAATATTTGGATATGGAGGTTGAGAATTACTCAAACTTTCATTTCAGAACGCTTGCCGTCCCGCCAGCTCGCCCCTTCGCTAAAATAGTCCACAGGACTATTTATTAACGCTCGGTCGCCTCTTTTTCCAAAGACCTCTTTTTCCAAAGAGGGGGGCTAGAGGGTTAGTGTTCATTAAACTTGGGGATTTTTTTTACTTGCACGTACTTTTCAAAAAACTTAAAATTGAGACTTAGTCAAGTTACTAACCACATACAATAAACACTAACATTCTAAGGCTCCTCCCTTTGGAAAAAGGGAGGTGGCTAAACCGACGGAGGAGGTTTAGTCGGAGGGTGTGTCAGTGCTCTGTGCGCTCTCACAGCAAAACGGACGTATCTAGTCCGACGTTAGGAGATCTAGCCGAAGGGTTTGGTATATACTCACAATTTATTAAACCTTGGAACGGTTGTTTTTGAGATAACGACCTAGTCTGTAAGAAGTTCTTGCTTATTTCGACGTTTTGAATTGCAGTCTTTTTAACTCCGATTGCAATTTATTCCGCCCGGGATTTAATTGAATACTAGCTTAACAGCAGAGCGTTTTAAGAATTGCATAGTGCTTTTTTATTCAATTAATTTATTAGGATTAATGACGGGTAATACAAAGTTACTGAGTGCTGTGCCTTGGAAACGGACCATTAATATGCCTCTTGATGTTGAGTAGGTAATGGAAGCTAGTGCATTACCCAATGCGGGACTCAATGTGACAGTGCCGTCCTGTTCTAATTTGGTTAATTCATGAATATTATCTACATGAAATATGTAAACAAAACTGAATTCGCCTTTAGCTTCTTCCGTGTCTTCTTTTTCACTTTTTGTTTTTATATCAACTGAGAAATCAGCTTTGATGAGTTTATCAGGAATGTTAAATCCTAATTCAAAATCCACGTTAAAACTGTGTCCTTGTACTTTAAGTCCATCAAAATCGAAAGGGCTGTTAATTTGACCTTTAATGATTTTAAAATCGACAATTTCAATCTTTTCAGGTTGTAATAAATTAGCTGACATTGGTCAATGATTTTTTATTCTTGGATTTTGATTTTTTCCAAGTATTTGTATAGGTAACATCTGTGTTAATGTTTCTAAATACAGTAACATATCCACTTGTTCCAATTGGCTTTCTTTGAGGGATATTAATAATAGGCTCTTTTAGCTCTGCCTCTAATTTGGCCAAAGAACGCAATGTGAAATTATGCTCTCCAATAAGCCATTTATTTACTTCTGAAGGTCTCTTTTCTAATTTATCTGCTAAGTCCTTTTGGCTAAAACCTTTTGCTTTTAATAACTGATTTACGCGAACCACAATATCAGCGTACAATCTTGCGAAAATTTTTGTTTCTTCGGGTGTCTCTGCTAAAATTCTTTTGGCTACTTTGCTTCTCATGATTTTGGATTTTTAGAGGATGATTTCTTCTGAACCATCATAATTAATTAGCTTTCTGTTTTTTTTATCAACATTAATTGAACCATCTCTGATAGCTTCAATTATTCGCTTGGCAAATTCACAAGCGGCTCTCCATTCTATATGCAACGAACTGGTTTGGTTGGTTTGATCATCTTTTACCCCGCCATTAAATAGAATAACTATATTGTTCGTTATTTTTAACGCGTATAATCGTAAAGGAAAATCTGGATAATGGTATGTTAGTTCGTTGACTTTTATTTTACCTTGGACAGGTAAGCCGTTCACCTCGTTTTCATCTCTATTGAATAATTCATCAATTGCACCATGGTCGTTTCCAATTGAATATAAAACAAAGGACAATAATTCTTGATTTGCTTTCTTATATGCTGCTATTGCATCATATTTATTAAAAAACAAATCTGTTTCATTACTATCAACATCATCGTATTTTACAGTGTAAAAAGTGCATTTAGCACCTTCATCATCCCATATTTCTAGAGCAAATATATTCACATTATTATTTGTGTGCAAATAAAAATACACTTTTAAGTGTATTTTAGGAGTATTCCATGTTTTTGTAATTGTCTTAAAAGTAGGGAAAATATTGATTGGCCCGGGATGTAACTGATTGATTTTTAGTTTAATTTAGAAAATTAACACATTTCACTAATAAAAGAATGGTGGAAAGCGCGACCTTAGGAGATCTAGTCGGAGGGTTTGAAATAAACCTACCCCAACAAAACTCACAACCCACCCAATCCCCACATTTATTCCCTACCATAAATCCCGTTTTCTCCTCAGAATTACTATATTAGCTCAACTCATAAACCGCTTTTACCTTGACTACAAAAGACGACGATTGGCTATATACCATCTCTTCCAATAACAAACTGATCGATCTTAACTTTAAAGAGATCTGGCGCTATCGCGATTTATTGATGTTGTTTGTAAAACGTGATATTGTGACGGTTTACAAACAGACCATTTTAGGGCCATTGTGGTATGTGATTCAGCCTTTGTTTACTTCTGTTATTTTCACATTGATTTTTAATAATTTAGGAAATATCAGTACCGGAGGGATTCCACCATTTTTGTTTAACCTTGCGGGCATTACGGCTTGGAATTATTTCAACAACTGTCTAACCGGCACAAGTGACACCTTTAAAAAGAACGAAAGCATCTTCGGGAAGGTGTATTTCCCCAGAGTGATTATGCCCATGTCAGTAACCATTTCCAATTTGTTGAAGTTTTTTATACAACTGGGGATTTTCGCTGGGTTTTATATTTATTATTTAAGTACAGGAAGCAACTTGTCCGTCAATATGAACCTATTATTATTTCCTGTTTATATTTTAATGATGGCGATGCTTGGCTTGGGGCTTGGGATGATCCTTTCCTCAATGACAACCAAATACCGTGATATGAACGTCGTGGTTGGATTTGGCGTGAGTTTGTTGATGTATATGTCGGCAGTACCTTATCCGTTGTCTGAAGCACATAAAAAATTTCCAGAATGGGTTGCCACATTTGTGGAATATAACCCATTGACTCAGATTATTGAAGGATTTAGATATATGCTGCTCAACACGGGTACATTTACCTGGTTTGGATTTGCATACACGCTGGCTATTAGTATCGTATTGTTTTTAATTGGTATTATTGTTTTTAATAAGACGGAGAAGACGTTTATTGACACTGTTTAAATGGTTATCAGTTATGAGTTCTCTGTTATCAGTTATGCGACAACAGACACCAGACAACAGACAACAGACAACAGAACACCGACAACCGAAATATTTAATAATTTAAAAATTAGTTTATTATGAAATCATACAGAGATCTAGATGTTTATAATTTAGCATTTGATTATGCCTTGGAAGTTCATCATTTATCGTTAAAACTACCAAAATTTGAATTATACGAACAAGGAAGTCAAGTAAGACGTTCATCCAAAAGTGTTAAAGACAATATCGTTGAAGGCTACGGAAGACGACGATATAAGCAGGATTTTATAAAGTTTTTAGTTTATGCGCATGCGTCTTTATTAGAGTGTATTTCTCAATTAGAAATGATTCAAAAATTATATCCTGAATTAGAGACTGAAGATTTGTTGTCTAAATATGATATTTTAGGAGCAAAATTGTTCAAGTTTATAATGTATGTAGAAAAAGAATGGAAATAACTGTTATGAGTTGTCAGTTTTGCGTTATCTGTCAACCGACAACCGACAACCGACAACCGACAACCGACAACCGACAACCGACAACCGACAACCGACAACCGACAACCGACAATGAGCATAATTTTAAAAGCCGAAAACATCAGCAAACAATACCGCCTCGGACTCGTGGGTACTGGGACTATCAGTCATGATTTGAACCGATGGTGGGCTGGAATTCGTGGCAAAGAAGACCCGTTTTTGAAAGTGGGTTCTGTGAATGATCGCAGTACGAAAGCGGATAGCGACTATGTTTGGGCGCTTCGTGATATCAATTTTGAAGTTAAAAAAGGCGAGGTTTTAGGCATCATCGGTAAAAATGGAGCAGGAAAATCAACCTTGCTTAAAATCTTATCACGTGTTACAGGGCCAACTACCGGCGAGATCAAAACCAAAGGCCGTATCGCTTCTTTATTGGAGGTTGGCACAGGGTTTCATCCTGAATTGACCGGTCGTGAAAACATCTATTTGAATGGTGCGATTTTAGGCATGAGCAAAGCTGAAATTAAAGCCAAAGAGCAAGAAATCATTGAATTTAGTGGTTGTGAACGCTATGTAGATACCCCCGTTAAACGCTATTCTTCTGGGATGCGAGTGCGTTTGGCATTTGCTGTGGCGGCACATTTGGAACCTGATATTTTGGTAATTGATGAGGTGCTTGCCGTTGGGGATGCGGAGTTTCAGAAAAAAGCCATTGGGAAGATGCAGGATATTAGCAGAGGGGATGGACGTACAGTTATATTTGTGAGCCATAATATGGCTGCTGTAAGAAATTTATGTACGAGAGCAATTCTTATGGAAAATGGAAAATGTACTTTTGAAGGAGAAGTAGAAGAAGCTATAGAATATTATCTTGAAAATAATGCTTGGAAAGGAGTTAATCCTTTTTATGTGAATAAAAAGGAGAACTATGTTTCTGTCAGTGAGGTTAGGCTCACTTCAATGGGAGAGGAGAATAGATTAATTAGCGGGAAGCCAGTCAGAATTGAATTCTTTCTAAAAAATAAAAAGACGCGTCCTGTGGATAGTATTAGGATAGATTTCAAGATTGATGATGTATATGGCAAAAGAATAGCTTGGCTAAGTACAGCACTTGATTCAAATCTAAAACTAGAGAACCTAGAAGAAACTGGATCAATATATTTTGATTTATCAAAATTCCCCTTGGTTCAAGGAGAATATATCTTATCATATGTTCTTATTGTTAATAATGACAAAATGGAAAATTGTCAAGAATATTTAAAATTTGAAGTTGTTGCTGGAATGTTTTACAATTCGCCTATTAATATTACTTCTAAGCACACTCCGGTATTATTAGAATTTCAAGTTAAATCAAATTTCACAAATTGAGTGTCTTTAAGCATATCGTGATCACAAGATTTAACTTAAGCCAGCGTTGGGTCAATGATAAAGCTGGAAAGGAAGTACTAAATGATAAGTGGCTTAATGATAGGTATTTTCTCTTTGAGAAATATTGTTTACCATCTATTAAAAGTCAAACCAATCAAAATTTTGAATGGTGGGTTTATTTTGATAGTACAACTAAAAAAGAATTCAGGCAATGGAATTCTAATCTGAATATAGCCTATCCGAATTTCAAGCCAAAATATGAGGATTCTTATGATGATTTCGAAGTCAATATGCCTAATGAGATTCATAGCTATTTAAAGACTCAAAATATTGAATGGTTAATAACCACTCGCTTAGATAATGATGATATTCTTGCGATTGATACCATAGAATTAATTCAAAATGGTTTTAGCCCGGATAGTATGATAATTATTGAAATACCGATGGGATTGACTCTTGAGCTGCGGGATACGACCCGTTTAAGAAAAGTAAATAGATTAGGAAACCCTTTCATTAGCTTAATAGAAATTTGCTCGTCTTCAAATAACATCAAAGGAGTTTACCATAATCACCATGGTCACTGGAAAGACATTCGAAAGAAAATTGTATCGGATCAAGTGCAATGGATTCAGGTGATTCACGAAAACAATGTCATTAATAGAGCCAAGGGGAGAGAAGTGTTGCATTTCGGTATTACTAAAAGATTTAAGTTTGAAATGGATAATTTAGTTTTCCAAAATATTTTAGAGTTTTGGGGAAGAAAAATATCATTTTATTTAAATGAATTATATTTTAAAATAAAAAGAAAAATAAAATCGCAGTTAATCAAATAATGGTGGAAGTTCAACCATTAAATTTTAAAAGATGATTTTTTCCTGGAAAAAAAACTTTTTTAATATTGCTCAAATAATAATACTACGTAATTTAAGAAATAGAGATTGCTCTTTTGAGAGGTAACAAAACTTGCTCGCTATAGTGAAGAAAAACGAAATGTTTGAAACGCAACGGACGCTATTTATAGTTTTAAAGAGGAGAATATACGACTTTACGCCGTTCTGTCTTTTTAAAATTATTTCATCAATATAATATAACTACAATTTAGTTCTCTATTTCTTAGCAATCAATCTCATACGACTTTGTATATTAATCCAGTCAATAATTAGCATGTCAGAACGTCCACTTATTTCTGTAATAATTCCTACCTATAACCGTGCGCATTTAATTGGCGAAACGCTAGATTCGGTGTTGTTGCAAACTTATAGCAACTGGGAGTGTATTGTGGTGGATGATGGCAGTGAGGATGAAACAGAAGAGTTGCTCAGCACTTATATTGCTAAAGATAGCAGAATCAAATATTTTAAACGTCCAGACACTCATTTGCCAGGTGGGAATGGCGCTCGAAATTATGGGTTTGAGGTAAGTCAAGGGGTTTTTGTGCAATGGTTTGATAGCGATGATTTAATGAGAAGACAACTTCTGGAAAAACAAATCTATTCCCTTACAGAAAACAACGCAAAAATATGTATTTGCTTATTAGATAGATATAATGAGGATTTTTCTGAAATCAATAGACGAGCTCAACTTCATAATGTGAGATTTTCGATATATTATGATTTTATTTTAAGGAGCTTGAAAGCAAGTCTTTTAACAACTTGCTTCCATAAGAAGACTATTGAAATGTATAAATTCGATGAAACTCTAAAGAAAAGTCAAGAAGTGGAATTTTTACAACGCATATTTCGGGAAAACGAAAATGACATTTTTCTTCTTAATAAATCACTAGTTAAAGTTAGAAGACATAATAAATCTATTACTGGATCAATAAATAAAAGAACAGTAGCAGATAAGCTCAGGGTAAAAAAATGTTTGATAATTGAGTTACCTCACGATACACCAGAAAATGTTAAAGACAGGTTGGAATATGAATATTTTAGAGCATTATATTCAGCTTTTCATAATAAATATTCGTTTATATATTTTCAAGGCTTATTTTTTAATAATAACTATTTAAAACCATTATTCTATAAATTAGTAATCCTATATATATTCCATTATTTTATCAGTAAAGGAGGTCAGCAATATAAAAGAATGATTGAGGTTGTTTGTTCTAATCCCGGAAAAAGTTAAACTCAAATGAATCTGTCATAATGAAAATACTAATTGAAACCATTCATTCGCCATATTCAGGAGACCGTGTAGGAGGAGCTGAGACTTCATTGAGGTTGATTGCTGAAGAAATGTCGAAAAATGGTCACACAATATTTTTTATTACGAAACAGCAGTCCAAGACAATTTTTGGGTATTCACGAAAGAAAATCAATGGTGTAGAGGTTATAACCTATTCTAAATTTAAATTTGGATTTCTAAATAGAGTTAAGGTTAAACAAATAATCCGGAAATTTAAAGCTCGCCATCAAAAGTTTTTAATAAAAAAGAATAATGTAGAGGTAGTGCATACTTATTATAATTTTTCCCTACTGAACAAATACGTTAATTTAAAGGAGGAATTAGATTTTAAGTTAATCATTCGTATTGCAGGACTTAAACTTTTTGAGGAAATAAGGGAAATGGGACTTCAACACAAAGAACATTATGTTGAGTATTTTAATAAAGTTGATTTGTTCAATTTTATTTCGCAAGGTTTATTTGATTTATTTCATTTAAAAATGAAGGAATATGAATTTAATTTTATTTTTAACAATTATTTTATTAAGGATATTGGAGTGATTTTAAATAAGGAGTTCCAACCAACAGAGTTTATTGTCAGCAAAAAAAAACTGAATATTGTAATGGTGGCTAGATTTTCAGACTATCAAAAACGACAAGATATACTTATCGATGCAATCGCGAAACTAAAGGACCCCAATATTCATTTGACTCTTATAGGTGAGGGATCCAACAAAAAACATTTATTAAAGCAGGTTAAGGTACTAAGTATTGAGGATTTCATTTCCTTTAAACCATTCATAAGAAAAGAGGAACTTTGGAATACCTTAAAAAACTATGATTTATTAGTTCACGCGTGTGACTATGAAGGATTGAGTAAAATAATTATTGAAAGTATGGCATATGGACTGCCTGTACTTGCTTCGAATGTATCACCATTAAACACATATATTGAAGATCAACAAAACGGCTTTTTAGTGAGTAATGACGCTGATGCTTGGGCAAGCAGAATAAAATGTTTTTATATAGATCAATTGTTACTGTCTAGTGTAGTTGAAAATTCCATAAACTTTATATCAAAAAACTATAATGCAGAAGATAATGTTTTGGTCTATCAGAATCATTTTGAAGCAACTTTAAATTGATGTTCACTACAAGATGAATTAACAATTAAGATAGTATGTGAATTTTAATTGAGATTGTAATTTAGTTAATGCTATTTTAAATTAGTTTTTAAAGCATTATAATCAAATGATTACACTTTATCATTGAAGCATTTTTTAATAACAAGAAACTGAGAATGATTAATCGAAGAAACAGGAAATCGTTTTATAAGAAAATATTAATAATTCAACCATCACTGAATACGGATCTGTAGATGCAACTAATCAACAAATGATTTTATATTAGTTTTATGATAAGACTTTATTATATACATAAATTAAAAAAGAGGATAAAAGCGCAATCCTTTAGAGGGAAGTTTAGGATTGAAAAAATTTTAACAATGATTTCTCCTAAGATGAGAAATGACATGATTGTTAAAACCATTCATGGTGATAAACTAAAAATTTCACCATTATTAGATAAAGGAATAGAACGAAAACTATATAATCAAGGTGTTTATGAAGAGGGTACTTTGTATTGCTTTGAGAAAATCCTTAAAAAGGGAGATGTAGTTGTAGATGTTGGAGCAAATATTGGTTTAACTACGATAAGAGCGTCAAAATTGATTGGGCCTAAAGGAACTATATATGCCATTGAGGCGATGCCATCTACATTTGAAATTCTTAAATTTAATATTCTTTTAAATAAGTTGACAAATGTAGTTTGTTTGAATGAGGCACTTGCTGATTATATAGGGAGCACTAAAATTTTTCATAATTTGGAAATCAATCGAGGCTCGGCGTCATTATACTCTGATAAAAAATTGGGAGGGGTTGAGGTTAAGGTTAATACTTTAGATGCATTTGTAACTACTCAAGGTATAAAAACAATTGATTTCATAAAAATAGACATAGAAGGTGCTGAATATTCCATGTTAATGGGAGGTAGTAATTTTTTTGAAAATCATAAACCTATTATATGTGTTGAATTTAGTAAAGAAGTGAAAAGTAACTATCCGTCAGACTTAATTTTTGATGTTTTAAAACATAATTATTCCTACAGGATCTTTAGACAAATTAGAGGTAAGGAATCAAAATCTAAATTGATAGAAATAACAGATTATTCTGAATTGCCAAATCATGATAATCTTTATTGCTTTCAGAAAAATCACTTTCAAACTTTGGATAAGGATTTATTTCTAGATGAATTATAAAATCAGCTATTATTGTTGCTGTATAATAAACATTTATTGCTAATTAAATAAAACGACTTTTATAGTTAATTGTTGTTAATATTTTATATATATCCTTTGAAATGCTCTAACAACTTATTATTATTATCATTTTGATTATTTATCTTCCACAACGGATCAATATTATGAATCTCGTTTATAAGCTTTATGCCAATGTTCTTTATAATAATGCGTTCTATATTGTTTTTTGCCAAATTTCCTGTAATCCAAATATCATCAACCATGAAATTACTACTAATTATGTCATCATTGAAAATGTTTTCGTCAAAGAATTTTATGCGATAAGCGGCTCCCCACGTGCCAGTAATGATATCAACTTTTAATGGTTTTCTCGTAGGCGCTCCAAAATACTTATCGCTCGAAGAATAATTTAATTTATCTTTTAATATACGACCTCTGTAACCGATAGCCTTGTCTGGATGCTTTTTTGCGTATTTCAATAAGTTATTTAAGAATTTTGGAGGATAGTATACGTCGTCGTCCACAGTAACAACTAGACATTCCTTATTGTTCCACTCTTGTTTTAGGGTGTAATACAATTTAGTAAAGGGGCCGACATCATCGCAAAATTTAATTTCTATTGGCAAATTTTTTATAAAATCCGGTATAATGGTTTCTTGATGGATTCTTTTATAAGTTTTTGGTAACCATAATATAATGCTATCCGGTTTAAAAGTTTGTTTGCAGATGGATTCTACCATGGGTTTTATTTCTCCGATACGCGAAGGAATCGTGGTAAAACTGACAATTACTTTTATAGGCTTTTTGTCGAAAATAGCCCTTATTCTATCGATCATTCTTCTAATTTGTAAGTGTGTTCATCTTAAAAGTTAGATTAACAAATTTAATTTAAATTATTGTTAATCTCTCACTCTTTTAGAATTCCGGAACATTCATAAATATACATTTAGATTTTTGTTAAACTCATTAAAGCTTATATATTTGAGATTCATTATAACATATTAAAAACTGTAGTCTACAATTTGCATGGGTCTAAGTATCATTACACCACATTATAACGATTTTGATGGACTAAAACGAATCTACAGTTGTTTAATGGCGCAGACCAATGTGAATTGGGAGTGGATTATTGTTGATGATTTTTCAGATAAAGCTGTGCTTTTCGGAATTGAAAACTGGAAAAAAGACATTGACGATCATAGGATGCGATTTATAGAAAGCACGCATAAGTCTAATGCTTCAGTGTGTAGAAACAAAGGTATTGAGGTCGCATTATTTGATAACTTGGTTTTTTTAGATGCTGACGACTATATTGCAAATGATTTTGTTGTCAATCGTAATATTAAATTTAAGGAATTTGCAATTTTTCCTAACTTCAATATTGTTGATTCACATGGAATAAATATCAAGAGACAGCTAAAAAGTACACAAGGTTTATTAAATAGTTATCTGTCGGCTCAATTTTTATGGCAAACGACATGTGTCCTATGGAATAAGGAGTTTTTAAAAGAAATCGGAAAATTTGATGAGACCTTGCATCGTTTGCAGGACGTTGAACTATTTATAAGGGCTTTATTTATCAGTACCCGGTTTAAGATTATAGACAATAAGGTTGATTTTTATTACTACGCAAAACCCATCAGCCAAAGAATACATATTGTTAAGGAAGCAACTACATCAGTCAATTATCTGATTACAAAGATAGACGATAATTATGAGTTGAGTTCACAAAAGCATTCATTGATAAAGGGGTATTACTATGCATGTGCAAAAGGCTTACACCGTTCCAGAAACAGAAACGAAGTTG
Source organism: Flavobacteriales bacterium (assembly GCA_038243395.1). Lineage (GTDB taxonomy): Bacteria > Bacteroidota > Bacteroidia > Flavobacteriales > Flavobacteriaceae > Gelidibacter. Next base: position 62,652 of record JBBSRC010000001.1, read on the forward strand.
ACCTTGTCAAGGAAAGTCTTAAGTTGTTTTTTAAAAAGAATTTTATAAATGCGTTCGAATATATAATTGGATATATATTTCTGTTTCTATACCAATACCATATAATTTCAAATTCTTTATTTTTAAGGTTAAACAGATATTTTTTTAAATAGGATAGCTTCAATATGACATGTAAACTACGTAATTCTTCTAACTTCCTTATTTTTATTATCCTATGTTACGGTAAGCTTCTTAATGCTTTATATAGAAATCCTATTAATGCCCACCTATGACAAAAGTTTCTGTTATATTACCTATTTACAATGGCGCAAAAACGCTTTCAATAACTATGGAAAGTTTGGTGGCGCAAACCTATAATGATTTTGAAGTTGTAGCCTGTATTGATGGTAGTACCGATGATTCCGAACATATTTTAAAACAATATGCCTTAAAATTTAATAAACTCACTATCCTCAAGAATAAAATTAATAGAGGGCTGGGACCAACAATGAACAGGTTAGTTAGCAAAGCTAAAGGAGAATATATCGCTATAGCTGAACAGGATGACTATTATTATCCTGAGCGATTGCAATTGCAAGTCGAAATGTTAGATAAAGACCCAGCGATAGGACTGGTGTCTGGCATAGCAGAGTTTTGGGATGGCGTGCATGTAAATGGTAAATTTCCGGGAATTTTAGTTCATGGCAAACAATATCCTAAAGATGTTGAGATGTTTATGTTGAATTATAAACATCAAATAAAAGTGGTAAATAGCTGTATGATGTTTCGGAAATCCGTTCATATAGATAACGGTTTGTACTTTACCCAACATTATCCTAGTATAAGTGTTGATTGGACTTATATTTTGAGATTTTCGCTTCTTTCAGAAATCTATGGGTTAAATCAAGTATTGGTGCGTTTGGATCGTCGTCCTGAAAGAAATTCAGTCACTTCGAATAAACCTAAACAGTTTAAAGCCACTAGAGAATTATTACGGGCTTTTGCCTATGAATATCCACTTATCATAAAGAATGAAGATTATAACTATGCCATGAGAACCCAATATATAATGGAAATTAATTCAAAACCTGGAATAGCATATCTCATATCTTGGCTGCATTATTATGTAAAATATCCTTTTGAAAAGCGCTATATGGAGAGCATAAAAAAAAGACTATTGATGAAAAAGAAAATTTATTTTAACTGAAATCATGAATTTTTTAAAGCAATATGTTGTCGGTTTACTTGATATCTATCGGAAAGGCAAAAAAATTCATTTAGATGATTATTTTAAAAAAACTGATCAATTATCTACTTTAGAGAATTTGAAAACTCCGAGACGAACTTATATCATCAATTATTTCATATCATTAATAGATGCTCAATATTATTTGGAAATTGGCGTGAGAGACCCTAGTAAAAATTTTAATAGAATTCAATGTAAAACCAAGTTTTCTGTAGATCCAGGTATTGAGTTCGAGGATAATCCTGTGGATTTTAAAATGACTTCAGACGTGTTTTTTAAAAAGTTGAAGGATAACGAGTTGAAAATCAAATCTGATATTAAGTTTGATGTTATTTTCATTGACGGTTTGCATGTATCTAATCAAGTTGAAAGGGATATACTTAATAGTCTTGATTTTTTAAATGAAAATGGAGTTATAATTTTACATGATTGTAATCCTCCTTCAGAGTTTCATCAAAGAGAGCAATATAACTTTATGAATTCTCCTGCCAGATCTTTCTGGAATGGAACTACTTGGAAAGCATTTTACAAAGCTAGACATCATAGTGATTTGTTTTCCTTGTGCTTTGATTGTGATTGGGGAGTAGGTGTCATATCTGAAAAACAGTATCCTTTATTTAATAACATAAACAGCAAAATCCAAAACGAATTTTATGAGTTTTCAGTTTTAAATGAATTTAGAGTTGAGCACTTAAACTTGGCTTCTTTCGAACAATGGACAGCATCTATAAAAAAATAAAAATCCTTTATACCATTCCAAATTTCAATACTGCAGGTAGTGGTAAGGTTCTTTATGATTTGGTAAAAGGTTTAGACAAGGAACGTTTTGAAGTATCCATTGTGTGTAATCATGATAAAGGATCATTATTTCAAGAGGTCAAAACACTGGGTATACCAATTTATCTCGTTAATACGACAGTTTCTTTACGTCCATATTACACCTTGTTTTTCAGATTAAGACTCTTTAAAAATTTTGTTAGAAACCATGAATTTGACATTGTCCATTCTTGGCATTATAGTAGTGATTGGACAGAAGCTTTAGCTGTGCGCTTAATAGGTGTCAAGTGGTTATATACCAAAAAAGCCATGGGTTTTAATCATATACATTGGATAATCAGAAGCTATCTGGCTAATTTTGTTATTACTATAAATAACGAAATGCGTGCTTATTTTCCATACAAAAAACAACAAGCATTAATTCCGTTGGGAATAGATACGGATTATTATAACGCGAAGCTTTTTAATAACCAAAGACTTAAGGATGATGGAAAGTTTCACATCATAACGGTGGCTAATTTAGTGCCTGTAAAGGGAATTGAGGTGTTACTTAAGGCATTGAAGTTTATTAATAATAAAAATATAACGCTAACCATCGTTGGGGACAATAGGAGTCCTTATGGGGATTCATTGGCAAAAATGGCCATAGAATTAAAACTTGATCAACAAGTTGTATTTCTTGGTAAGCAGGCGGACGTAAGGCCTTTTATCGCTCAAGCAGATCTTTATATAATTCCAACACTCGATGAAGGTAGAAAAGAAGGAAGGCCAATGGCTTTGGTGGAAGCAATGACTATGGCTGTTCCGGTATTAGGTTCAAATATTTCTGGGATTAGCTATGTTTTAAAAGATTTTCCAGAGTTGCTGTTTCCTGCATCGGATATCAAGGAATTGTCTGCGAAAATTGAGACACTTTATAACAAAGATTCTAATGAACGTGTGTTATTAGGTAAAGCATTACGCACTTATTGCGAAACACATTTTTCAATGGAAACTTTTATAAACGCACATGAACTTTTATATTTAAAACTTACTAAATAGACGACCTGTCAAATGGAAATTACTACGGATATTATCCCAACTCATAACTATTTTTTTGGCGAAAAGAAAACGTTGGATTTAGAGGCGATTTGTGTTTTTGCTGCCGTAGGTTTTTTTTTAGAACAGGATACGTATTATAAAGAACAAAAAGTTTTAAAGTCTGCAACCACATATGAATTAGATGTTAAGACGCAGACGGTTTTAAAGGCGACGCCTTATTTCAAATGGCATTATACGCCTAAGGAACGCCCTTTTGATGTGATTGTGGATGAGTTTACAGATTTGTTTGAAACCATAGTTAAAGAGCAGTCCATTGGAAAGAAAGTTATTTTGCCTTTATCTGGAGGTTTGGATAGTAGGACTCAGGCGATAGCCTTGAAACATTTGGGAATAGACACACATGCTTATTGTTATGCATTTACAGGAGGTCATGACGAAACAGTTTATGGAAGAAAAATAGCTGAAGGCTGTGATTTTCCTTATCAAGCTTTTAAAATTCCCGAGGGTTATTTATGGGATGTAATAGAACCATTATCAGCAATGCTTAGCGGTTATTCTGAATTTACCCACCCGAGACAAATGGCCATTTTTGATGCGTTCGATACTATGGGGGATGTGTTTAGTTTGGGGCATTGGGGCGATGTGCTTTTTGATGATATGGGTGTGCCTGATGATTTGTCATTTGAGGCTCAAGTGGATCATATCTTAAAAATATTGGTTAAAAAGGGGCTGGGATATTGCTGATGCTTTATGGAAATCCTGGAAGTTAGAAGGCGACTTTAAATCCTATCTAAAAGCTCGGGTGAGTCGATTGTTAAAGGAGATAGCCATTCCCGAAAATGCCAATGCACAGATTCGTGCTTTTAAAAGTTTGTGCTGGGCACCGCGATGGACCTCTGTGAATTTAGTTGTTTTTGAAGCTATAAAACCTATTGAACTTCCGTATTACGATGCGCGGATGTGCGAGTTTATTTGTGGTATCCCCGAACGTTATCTGGCAGGAAGACAAATACAGATAGCATACATTAAAAAACGCATGCCAGAATTGGCTAAATTGACTTGGGAAGCGCAACGTCCGTTTAATTTATATAACTATAGATATAATAAAGTTCCTTGGAACTTGCCGTATCGCGTATTAAATAAAATAAAACGACTTACAAATAATCAACCCTATATTCAGAGGAATTGGGAACTCCAGTTTTTAGGAGAAACAAATGAGGAAGCACTAAAAAAATGGTTATTTGAGACCCCTAGTTTTGATGACTTGGTTGAAAAAGGTGTTAGGGAACAGATTTATAAGTTGTTTAAAGAAGAGGATGCTGTTTTTTATTCGCATCCCGTGAGCATGTTGTTGACCTTGGCGGTGTTTGCTGAGAAGAGTTTGTAATTTAATGAGGTTTTAATGGTACAGCATCATTGTAATGATGTTAATCATTGCGAGCCTGCCTGCCGGCAGGGAGCGCAGCGACGTGGTAATCTGTAAGTTGTTATGGCGACATTCATGAGGTTGGTTCGTCATCCGCACTCGCTAATACGTCTTTTTTTATTTATTCTCTCCTTTCTCAGCCTTTGCGCCTCCTGAGGCTTTGCGAGAATCTCTTAAGCCTCAACTTTACCTTCAAATTAGTTATTTTCCCAAAGATTATTACCTTTAGATTCTAAAACATGCTTGTTGAAAAAAGCCTTAAAAATCGCTATATATTCGGGAGAAATCCCAAGTACCACATTTATTGAACGCCTTATAACTGGTGTTGCTGATTCGGGGACGGATGTTGTTCTTTTTGGGGCTTTACATAAGCAACCTATTTATAACTCTCGGGTTAAAGTTGTCGGTTACAGACCTACGCGATTATCTAAATTTTGGTATTTATTTCGCTTTACCGTGTTGTTGACTTTATATAAGCGAAAGGAAAAAAAACGTTTGGATAGGTATTTAAAACAACAGCACACTACCGATTTATACACCAAAGTGAAATACTATCCTGTATTGTGGTATGAGCCTGATGTGTTCCATATACAATGGGCTAAAGGATTGGCTGATTGGATGTGGATACAGGATTTTGGAATGAAATTGGTTTTGAGTTTGCGTGGGGCGCATATTAATTATTCGCCGATTTCAGATTTAGAATTGGCAGAAATGTATAGGCAAAACTTCCCTAAAGTTGATGGGTTTCATGCCGTGTCGGATGCCATGGCACTTGAGGCACTTAAATATGGTGCCAACAAGGATGCTATTCGGGTCATAAAAAGTGGTTTAAATTTGGAGGAATTTATCTTTAAACTTAAAGGATTTGATTCAAACACGCCTTTAAATATTGTATCAGTTGGAAGGGATCATTGGAAAAAAGATTACCGCTCGGCTTTAGATGCCATGTTGATATTAAAACGAAAGGAAGTTCCATTTCAGTATCATATTATTGGTATCTCAGAAAATGAAGCTTTAGTGTTTCAGCGTGCACAACTTGATCTAGAAAAAGAGGTAGTTTTTATCGACGCTATGCCTTTCAATAGGATCAAAAAAGCCATGCAACAAGCGGATGTGTTGTTATTGCCAAGTGTAGAGGAAGGGATTGCCAATGTGGTTTTAGAAGCTATGGCTTTGGGAACTTTAGTGATTAGTACGGATTGTGGCGGGATGGCAGAGGTTGTGATTCCGAACCAGACGGGGTTTTTAGTGCCGGTTCGGGATGCACATGCTATGGCCATGACTTTGGTGGAGGTGTCTCAATTATCTTTGGAGGATTATCAGGGAATTACTAAAAAGGCTAGGCTCTTTGTGGAGAGGAATCATTCGGAAGAGCAGATGGTGGAGGGGATGATGGAGGTTTATGGAAGCCCCTAAATCCCCGAAAGGGACTTTTGAAATTGATCCATCGACCCTTCGACTAGCTCAGGGCAGGCAAACTCAATAACAGTACTTCGATCATTCGATTAGCTCAGGGCATTTAATCTCAGTAACCGGATTGAAACTGAAAGCGAAGATGTCTAAATATTGAATGCCGAATAGCAAATGCCGAATAATGAATGATGAAGTTAAATAGCACTTTCGCCTGCCCATCACGCAATTGGGTCTTTGATTTCTTTAATGAAATGAAATAAACCTTTCTTCTAAAATAGCGAAGGAGCTTAATAATTGAATAATAAATGACAAAACCTGAAAAACATACGCAACCCATCGGACTCGTGCTTTCCGTTGCTCCTGGGTATTCAGAAACCTTTTTTACATCCAAAATTAAGGGCTTGATGGAAGCTGGGAATCAAGTGGTCTTATTTTGTAGTGAGGATCCTCAAAATTTTGATTTATGTCCGGTCGTTTTATTGCCCAAGTTGTATAAAAACAGTTTCAAACAAATAGTATGGCTTATTGGGGTTTATTTGGGGTTGATACCTTATTTGAAAACGCTAAGACGATTTATGCAATTGGAACGAAAGGATGGTTTACCCTGGCTTAATATCTTGAAACGCATTTACACGCATGCTCCTGTTTTTAAACAGGATTTGGATTGGTTGCATTTTGGTTTTGGAACCTTGGCTTTAGGGTGTGAGAACTTGGCAGCATCAAAAAACGCTAAAATGGCCGTGAGCTTTAGGGGTTTTGACATTGGTGTGTATCCTATAAAACATCCTCATTGTTATGACAGGCTTTGGAATAAAGTTTCTAAAATTCATGTGATTTCAGATGATATCACCCAATTGGTCTATAAACATGGATTTAAAGATCAAGCACCCATAGTTAAAATTACGCCAGCTATTGATTCCCAATACTTCTCTACATCAGAACAAACATTATTTGAAAGCCCTATTCAAATGGTAACTGTAGCGAGATTGCATTGGAAAAAAGGATTGCACTATACCTTGGAGGCCTTGGCCTTATTAAAGCAAGCAGGCGTTTCTTTTGAGTATCGTATTATAGGCACAGGTCCTGAAGAAGAGGCTCTGAAATTTGCTCGTTATCAGTTAGGGTTAGAAGATGAAGTGTTTTTTTTAGGAAAACTTGAGCATGCCGATGTCAAGCAGCAATTAGAGAAATCACATGTCTATATGCAGTACAGTGTACAGGAAGGCTTTTGTAATGCTGTTTTAGAAGCACAAGCCATGGGATTGTTGTGTTTGGTTAGTGATGCCGAAGGACTATCCGAAAATGTCATACATGATGTCACTGGTTTTGTGATCCCTAAGAGAAAACCTAGAGAATTGGCAAGCGCTATTGAAAAACTATTATATTTACCAAGCGATCAAAAAAGAACAATGAAGGAGGTAGCCATAGAAAGAATACGTCAAGATTTTAATCTCGGAAAACAAGGAAAGGAATTTGTAGATTTCTACTCTAATTAGAGCAATCGGGCTCCGATGTTGAATGCTTGGAAAATTAGAAGGTTGTTTATTAAAAAACGTACAAACCTTAATAAAAAATATTAATAATTTCATTTGACTATTTTATTTTTCTATACACGCAATCAGGCGTATCTGTCTCAATTTTATGAAGACTTATCTGTTCGATTAACTCAAGACGGACATCAGATCCATAATTTTTCGCTTAAATCTCGAAAGTATGTAGAAAAAGAGAACGATGTTTTACTCACTGTTGAAAAGCATGGTAGCTATTTCAAAAATTATTTCGAAATTTTTAAAATTATTAAAGCTGTAAAGCCGGATGTCATTCTGTCTAATTTTAGTTATGTCAATCCCGCTTTGTTATTTGGGAAACTACTAGGCGTGAAACATAATATGATATGGTTTCATACCCTTAAAAAGCAAATGAATTTTAAACCGTCTAATATTTACATTAAATCTAAATTCATGAATCTTGCGTCGACTATCATAACCAACTCCAAAGAGTTGAAGCAGGAAGTCATCACGGATTATCGTCAAAAACCCGAGAAAGTACATAACTTACCATTTACTACAACCGTTGCGGCTACCACCAAAAAAGACATAAATTTAGTTAAAACGATAGATAAGATTTATATTGGTTGTCCAGGGAGACTGCATCCTGACAAGAATCAAAATTTAATAATTGATGTACTGTCGGAATTAAAGGATGAAAACTTAATTTTAGTTTTGGCTGGTTCCACACAAAGCGATTTTATTGAAAATCATAAAAACTTCCATAAACTAAAAAACCAAATTATTTTTTTAGGAAACTTATCACGAGAAGAAATGGTGGATTTTTATAATAAAATGGATGTCATTGTTTTACCTAGTCTTAATGAGGCCTTTGGTCTTGTGCTTATTGAGGCTTTGGCTTCTGGCTGCAATACATTAGTGTCGTCGCGGTTTGGTGCTTTGGATTATATTAAGGAAGATGTGTCCTCTATAGCTTTTAATCCAAATGACTTAGAAGACTTAAAGAACAAATTACAGGAAGCTCTCGTTAATAAAAAACCTTCGCAATATTTTAAGGATTTATATGAAAATAATTTTTCAATGGATGAGATTATGAAGGAGTTTTTATCTTTAATTGGAAATAAACAGGAGAAACGTTGAAAGTTTTAGTCCTATATACTTATAACAAAAGTTTGCTGTCAAGGTTTTTTTCAAGAGTTGTCTGAAAAGCTTTGTTTCGATGGTTTTGAATAGAATAATTTAATTTAGTATGAGATGGAGAGCCCTTTTTAAGAAAATGGCTTTGCTAATTATGAAACAAACGTCGTTTTGATGTTACTTGTTTACAATAATTTTCAATAGCTTTTATGTTTGAAGAGCAAATTCGTGTACATGCCCATGTTCTTTCTATGCACTAGAGGATATATAGAAACTAATTCAAAGTCTTTTTTTAAGATAAAATCCCATAGTTCAGTAAAAGTAGGCATGTCTGTGTGACTATTTACAAAACTAACTTCAAAAAACAGTAAACCAATTTTGCAATCTGAAAAGGTCTTGCTAGCACCTTTAAATACTTCTAGTTCAAAACCTTCAGTATCAATCTTGAGAACGTCGATTTTTTGGATTCCATTTTCATCAGAAAACTGATCTACTGTTGTTGTTTTTACAAGTGTTCTTTTTTTAAGATTCCTAGGATCATTGTTTTGTATATCTAAAAATGAATTGGTGTTGGAATGTACATATTCATTTAATAATAAATCGCCACTTGAGGCACCTACTCCGTAGTTCCATAGATGTAAGTTTTTTAGATTCGAAGTTTTGTTTTTTAAAATTTCAAAAGTATCAGGACTTGGTTCAAACGCATGTATGGTAGAGTCTTTGAAAACTTCTTGAAAATCTTTGATAGTTTGTCCGACATTTGCTCCTATATCAAACAGCATTGGATGCTCAGATTTAACAAATTTGGCCATATCATAAAATGGATAAATCCCCATTTGATCTTTTTTGAATTTAATTATATCGAAACCAAAGTTTCTTGTTATTTTTCTAATTGTTCTTCTCATTAAATTGAATATCTTTTGGTAAATAATTAATTGTCTATTAGATAGTATTATCTAATATTTTTTTAGACTAAAATACTAAAAAAGACTGTAAGTTATGAGTAAGTAAAATTGCAATAGACATATCAGAATGGGAAAGATTATCTACATTAGTCCACTATAAAAAACAAACAGGTTGAGCATTAGGATTTATTAATAATTCTGGTCATGTGCAATTTGCATATTATATGTTGTATTAATTCTCTAACAATTTATCAATTTTAGAACTTTTTGAAAATTTTAATTTTCTATACTTATAACAAGGGGCTGCTTTCAGAATTTTTTCAAGAGTTGTCTGAAAAGCTTTGTTCCAATGGTTTTGAAGTGGATAATTTTTACTTAAAAAATAAGAAAACCTATTTCGAACAAAATGGGGTTGCTATTTATGGCGAAGAGCGTCTTGGTTTTGTTCATAATTATAAAGCGATTTATAAGATTATAAAACACAGCGAGCCAGATGTGGTAATTTCCAACTTTAGTTATATTAATCCAGCAGTTTTGTTTGGTAAACTATTGGGTGTGAAACGGAATATTGCTTGGTTTCATACGGCTTTTGGTCATACCAAACCTAGTCTATTAAAAGTATGGAATAAAACTATGTATTTAAATATGGCGGATGTGGTTTTGGCAAATTCGAAAGTGTTGCAAAATGAAATGCATACGGTTTATAAGGTTTCCAAGGGAAAAATAAGAAGCATTCCTTTTTGGACGAATATCGCTAATTATCGCTCTAATGCTAATGAATTGTACATAGCAAAGGATGAAACGGTAATAAATATTGGCTGTCCGGGACGTTTGGTCGCTGATAAAAACCATGCTCTGGTAATTAAAGCAGTATATCAATTAAAACAAAGTAATGAGCAATCGCTTCGCTTATATATCGCTGGGGATGGGCCGTATCGAAAGCAACTTGAAACATTGGTTCGAGATTTAAACCTTGAGCAAGAGGTTGTTTTTCTTGGGTTATTGGATGTTCAAAAGATGACCGCTTTTTATGAAGCCATGAATGTGGTCGTATTACCGAGTTTTCATGAGGCTTTTGGCTTGGTCTTTATTGAAGCCATTGCTTTGGGGACACCTGTTCTGGTTTCTAATGCCTTTGGTGCTTTAGACTTTATTGGTACCCAGCAATTCCAATTAGAAGACTTTTGTTTCAACCCACACGCTCCTCAAGAATTAATTGATAAATTAGAACCATATTTGAAAAATGGTGGTAAATCATCTGATTACTTTAAAATGATGTATGAAAAAACTTTTGATAAAGAGGTCATTTATAATCAGGTCAAAGCGGTTATTTTAAATTAAACAACACTTTAGTTTTTATGCCATTCGCTTTTTTAACCTATTTACAGCCTACGCACTATTTTCGATTGTTTACGAAGGCAGGTGTGAGTGTGTTCCCTAAAGTTATAGATCTTCCAGAATTGGTTTTAGAACAAATGCAGGTAGATTTCGGATATACCTCTGATTTGGCACGCGATTACGATTTGTCATGGCAGGCTGTTCAAGCAGGTTATATAGGTAACGCAGCTACCTACACGCAGTTTGAAGTGGTTCCTGTCCGCGATAATTATCAATTTATTCGGAAACAGTTTCATCCGGCTTGGGTGTTTTATGTGTTGTTGGTACGTTTAGTAACGTTTCATAATCCGATTAGAGAAATTCGAGGATGGTTAGGAACCTCGCAAATTCGTAGACAGACTGAAAGCGTAAAACCTATTTTAAATCCCGATTGGAAATCTTATCAATCAGAACTAATAACACTACAACCTCTTGTCAGCGTAGTAATTCCCACCTTGAATCGTTATGATTATTTAAAAGATGTTTTACAGGATTTCGAAAAACAAGATTATTCCCATTTTGAAATTATTGTGGTGGATCAATCTGAACCTTTTCAACCTGAATTCTATAAAAACTTCAATTTGAATATCCACTTGATTCGCCAGGAAGAAAAAGCTTTGTGGTTGGCGCGGAATACAGCTATAAAAGAAGCTAAAGGTACAATGATTGCTCTTTCTGAAGATGATGTCCGCATTCAGCCCGATTGGCTATCTACACATTTAAAATGTCTTGATTTTTCTAGTGCCAAAGTTTCGGCTGGCGTATTTTATCCCGAAGGACAAAGCATCCCCAAAGAGCGCTCATTTTTTGCTTTAGCGTCGCAGTTTGCTACAGGGAATGCAGTGCTTTATAAATCAGTTTTTGAAAAGGTAGGTTTGTTTGATCGGCAATTTGATAAGCAACGCATGGGCGATGGGGAGTTTGGAGTCCGCGTTTATCTCGCTGGCATTCGCTCTGTGTCCAATCCCTTTGCGAGTTGCATAGATGTCAAAGCAGGCACAGGTGGCTTACGAGAAATGGGGAGTTGGGATGCTTTTAGACCCTCTACATTTTTTGCACCGACACCAATTCCAAGTGTGTTGTATTATTTTAGAAAATATTATGGCAACCAAGCTGCACGTTGGGCTTTATGGCGAACCATTCCGATTTCGATTTTGCCTTATCAGTTTAAAAAGAATAAGCCGATGTTGGTGCTTGGGGTGTTGTTGAGTATCTTGCTGGTGCCGGTGGTGGTTTTTCAGGTTTGGAGGAGTTGGAGGATGGCGAGTGGTAAGTTGGAAGAAGGAGCGATGATTGAGAGGCTTTGAGGGTTTGGTTTCTCGCGGAGGCGCGGAGGCGTGGAGATGAAATTGAAATTGAAATCGAATTTGAAATTGAAAAGACAAATGAGATTAAAAAGTTAAAATAAATTTTAATCCTTAATAACGAATAACGAATAACGAATAACGAATGATGAAAACGAATAACGAAGTGAAAAAATAGCTTATTAATCAAAAATAGACAACAACAGAATGTCTTTGCGAGGAGTGTAGCGATGTGGCAATCTCATTAATGTCTGCCGTTTTATTAAACAGATTGCTTCACTGCGATCGCAATGACGACTGGGGTATTATTCGGGCTTTCTACGAATGAAAGCCGGAGAATAAAAAATAAAAATATAAAATAAAGAATATTTCACGTTGAATAAGAAACGGCTACTTATCGTTACCTCCGAATTTCCCCCACAACCTGGTGGGATAGGGAATCATGCGTATTATTTGGCTTTGTATTTGACTAAGAATGGCTACGCCGTTTCTGTGATTGCTGATCAGCGGGATGTTGATAATAGTGAAGAAATTGCTTTTGATACCTCTTTGCCCTTTGTTGTAAAACGAATTCCGTTGAAACGGGTTAGACTGTTTATGTATTTGAATCGGATTGTTAAGACGTTTGGAGGCTTGATGGAAACGGATCATATCATTGCTACTGGGAAATTCTCGCTTTGGAATGTGGCTTTCTGTTCGTTATTCTTTAAGCGAGGTAAAATGGCTGTGATTCATGGCGCCGAAGTGAATTTAAGAGCAACTGTTTTGAAAAAGGCGACTGATTTGGCGCTTAAACGTTTTGAGACTATAGTCGCAGTATCAGCATACACCTCGCGATTGGTAGCGCATTTAGAACGCGATATTCAGGTCATCCCGAATGGTATTGATTTGAGCCAATGGCGAGTCAATAAATCATCTGAAGTCCAATTAAATGGAACTCCCGTTTTAACAACGGTAGGTCGTGTGAGTTCGAGAAAAGGACAATTGGAGGTCATCAAGCTATTACCTAAATTATTAAAGATTTATCCCAATGCACACTATCACTGTGTCGGAATTCCTACCGAAGCGCCCGATTTTAGAGCGCAAGCTAAAACACGAGATGTTGACAATCATGTCACTTTTCATGGGGCTGTATCGGATGCAGACCTAAAATCGATGTTATTGGCTACCGATGTGTTTGTCATGTTAAGTGTTGAAACAAGCACCGGCGATGTGGAAGGCTTTGGCATCGCGATTTTGGAGGCTAACGCATTGGGAGTCCCTGCTATTGGTTCAAAAGGATGTGGGATTGAGGATGCTATTAAAGATGGCGTTTCAGGATTTTTAGTGGATGTGAAGGATGTGGCTGCTTTTAGCTCCAGTCTTGAAACTTTATTAAGCAAGCCTCAAGAATTTAGAATTCAGGCGAAAGCATGGGCCGAGCAACACGATTGGAGCCAAATTATCAAACAGTATCTCCTACATTTATCATGAGAAGCTTAACCATTATATCCCATACCGAACATTATGTGATGCCTGATGGCGGCATAGTAGGCTTGGGTTCGACAGTGACTGAGATCAATCATCTGTTGGCTGTTTTTGATATGATTACCCATGTGGCCATGCTGCATAATACTGTGGCACCTTTAAGTGCTATGCCCTATATATCAGATAGGATTAAATTTATGGCTTTGCCGGCGGTGGGTGGCATAACTTTAAGTGATAAAATGGCCATCGCATTTAAAGCGCCCCGAATAGTAATGACAATTCACAAAGCTTTAGAGACATCCGATTATTTTCAGTTTAGAGCGCCAACGGGGATTGGTATTTTTGTGATTCCTTATTTGATGTTAGTGGATTCAAAAAAAGGGTGGTTTAAATATGCTGGAAATTGGAAACAGGAGCATGCACCTTTGGCCTACAGATTCCAAAAATGGCTGTTAGAAAAACAGTCCCGTTCGGTAACCATAAATGGGTATTGGGAAGATCAACCGAAGCAGTGTTTAAGTTTTGAGAACCCCTGTTTAACTGATGAAGAAATACAAGTAGGGCAATCTGTCATCGCTTCTAAAACCCTTCAATTTCCGATGGAAATATGTTTTGTGGGACGTTTGGAAGCAGCGAAAGGATTGGATTTAATTATTGATGCATTAGCAAGTTTAGATGCAGAGTCCCTTGAAAAGATTGGGGTTATTCATTTTGTTGGTGAAGGATCGCGAAGGAAAGAATACGTAAAGAAGGTTGAGGACAGGGCTTTACCAGTGGTGTTTCATGGCTATTTATCGAGAGTTGAAGTACACCAAATGTACATAAAAGCGCACGCTATTTTATTGCCCTCCGCCTCTGAAGGCTTCCCTAAAGTGATTGCCGAAGCCATGAACTATGGCTGTATTCCTATTGTTTCAGACGTCTCGTCCATAGCACATTATGTAAGCGATTCTGAAAACGGGTATGTAATGGACGCATTAACGGTATTATCATTAAAAAATTGCCTTTTGAAGTTATTGACACTGGATGCGGATGCACATAATGAGATGACCGCGACCTCTTTGGAATTTATTAGGCAGTTTAGTTATGCCAATTACAATCAACGTTTATTAAAAGATATTTTATAAAGCATCAATTGTATAATTAAAACCAGCCTTTTAAATAAAAAATGATATTTTTAACCCAAACTAATTCTATGTCATTTAGTTCATGATTCTTAAAAAATTACATTGGACTTTAAAGCGGCATCCTTTTTTGTACATGACCCGATTTCGGTTATTGTCCAAGAACTCTAGTGAGACTGCGATCGCTTTCATTTCTTATAATACTTTGAACAAAAAGGAAGATATTCCTCGTAATTTTTATGATATAAACACTGAGATCTTCCTTGACGGAAAACCGGATGCAGACTTAGCGTTAATAAAACAGCTGATCTCTTGGTTAATTGAGCATACTAAAGTAGGGCCTGGGTTGAGTGAGCCCTCGGATCGGGCACTTGAGACTATGGTGTATGGAAAGGGTGGCGTTTGTAGTGATATGGCGCAAATATTTAATAATTTTTGTGTGATTAATGACATTAAGGTAAGAGAATGGGGGACGACCAGTGCGCCTTTTAATCCTGCCAATGGCGGCCATTCATTTAATGAGGTATATATAGAAGAATTGGGGAAATGGTTATTGATTGATCCATCCTGGGGCGTATTGTTTTACAATGAACACGATGTGTCCTTATCGGTTGTAGAATTATACAAATTGTCCCGATCAGGACAAGCTGTTCACTACCGTTCTTTTATTGAAGATAGGTTCATTAACAAATCACACGTTAATAAAAACTATTTGAATGCCGATATCACTCCTTTTATAATTTGCAATTATCGGAATAAAATTTATGATCGGTATTTAAGAGTAGCGCGACCTTTTGTCCCCGTTTTTATAATTCATTTTTTTGTTTACCTCTCAGGCAAAAGCTATCATTATAAATTTCCGTTGGACGATTATAAAAAGATATTTTCGTAAGCGCATGGAAGCTTTTTTTATTCTAACGGCATTAGCAATTATATAGTAATTTGCGAATAAGTTTTAATTTTAATATTCGAAAAATTCCAGATTGAAAACTAATATTACTTATATCAGTGCTGTTGGTTTCCATGTGGCTTTAGGGCTGGTAATATTTCTTAACCGAGATATTTCAAAGCTTTATTTTTTAATAGCCTTTTTATATTTCTTTTATCGAATTATTGTTGTTCCAGGTAATAGGAAAACCATAGAAGTTCTACAAGCCTGTGCCTATTTTGTAGGTGCTGAGGTGTTTTTTAGAGCGACCAAGGGTGCTTTTTCCTATGAAGCAGGAAAGTATATGGTTATTCTTTTTATAGTGATGGGAATGTTTTATCAAGGTATCTCTGGTAAAGGCTACCCGTACTTTATATATCTGATGTTTTTGATTCCTTCTATTTTTATCGCCTCCACCACCTTGAGTTTTGATGCGAATTTTAGAACAAACATTGCTTTCGTATTGAGTGGTCCAGTTTGTTTAGGATTATCAGCGTTGTATTGCTATGACAAAAAAGTAACATATAAACAGATGTCGCGAATTTTATTATTTATGTTACTTCCTATCATCGCCCACACCACCTATGTTTATTTTTACGCACCTGATTTGAGAGATGTCTTAACGAGTACGGCATCTAATCGTTCGGCCGCTGGTGGGTTTGGATCCAATCAAGTCTCGAGTGCCTTGGGATTGGGTATGTTCATTGTTGGTGTTCGGTTATTTATAAACTCTCCTACAGTAGGTCTGAAGTTGTTAAATTCCGCGCTTTTAGTTATTATCTCCTATCGCGCCGTGGTCACCTTTAGTAGAGGAGGCGTAGTCACAGGTGTTTTATGTATAGCTGTTTTTTTGGTCATGTATTATGTTCAGGCTAAACCAAGGGTTCGAAGTCAAGTACTGGGTATTTTTATATTGTTTGTTGGCGCGTTGACATTGGCGTGGGTAATAAGTTCCAGTCAATCAGGGGGACTTTCAGATAAACGTTATGCCAATCAAAATGCGGCGGGCATTGAAAAAGAGGATATTAGTACCGGTCGTACAGAGCTGTTTATTAACGAGATTGAGGGTTTTGTTGCTAGTCCTTTTTTGGGAATAGGCTCCAGTCGTGCCAAAGACCAGCGCATTGAAGATGATGGGCAGGGGGTGACCTCACATAATGAAATTAGTCGCACCTTGGCCGAACATGGTATTTTTGGAGTTATGATTTTGGTTATTTTGATTTTCAAACCCTTGAATATACGATCTGGTAATCGACAGAATTATTATTTTTATGCGTTATTGGCTTTTTGGTTTGCTACAATAAACCATTCCTCAATGCGTATCGCCGCGCCCGCTTTCTTATACGGCCTTGCTTTATTAAACGTAAAACATGAAAAACCTGCTCTACGTCGGAAACCATTTCCAAAACTCACAGAGTAACGCCAGTTACAGTGCTGTGTTAGGACCTTTGTTGGAACAGAGTGGCTATGCTGTGCGTTATACCTCCAATAAGACCAATAAAGCGCAGCGGTTGGCGGATATGTTATGGACAACTTTTAGAACTCATAAAAAGAACGATCTTGTGTTGATTGATACCTATAGCACACAGAATTTTTTTTACGCGGTTTTGGTCAGTCAGTTATGCAGGATATTGAAACTGCCGTATGTTCCTATTCTTCATGGCGGCAATTTGCCAAACCGTTTAAAGAATTCCCCGAAATTATCCAAAAGGCTTTTTAAAAATGCTTACGTCAATGTTTCTCCGTCTTTATATTTGAAGATTATTTACGAAGAATATGGTTATGAGAATGTGGCTTATATTCCAAATACGATCCGTATAGAAAATTATCCTCATCATGATAAAACGTTTGACGCGCCCAGACTTTTATGGGTACGTTCTTTTTCTGAAATTTATAATCCTGAGTTGGCCGTTTCTGTTTTACATGAACTGAGGCAACGCGGTCATGATGCAAGTTTGTGTATGGTGGGGCCGGATGCCAATGGGAGCTTATCCCAAGTTAAAGCCTTGGCTGATACATTAAATGTCTCGGTTACTTTTATGGGTAAACTTACTAAGACGGCTTGGATTGATCTCTCTAAAGATTACAATGTGTTTATTAATACTACCAATTTTGATAATATGCCAGTCAGCGTCGTTGAAGCAATGGCGTTGGGGTTGCCTGTAGTGTCCACGAATGTTGGTGGGATGCCTTATTTGATCTCGGATGGTGTTGATGGGGTTTTGGTGGCTCCAAACGATAAGGTGGCTATGGCAGATGCAGTAGAAGATCTTTTTGAGGATGTGGCCAAAACTGAACGAATGGTTGATAGGGCGCGGGAGAAGGTGGAGGGGTTTGATTGGGGGAAGGTTAAGGAGCGATGGGATGCGGTTTTGGGAATAAAGGATTAGGAGTTGAAGTTAATATTTCGACAACGCTCAGTAACCGAGTTGAAATTGAAATTGAAGTCGACATGGGGCTGCAAAGTAAAGAGTACAAAGTATTACGGAGATACATTTTTGATATCGATATAGGGCTAGGAATTTGGGAAGAGGAATTAGGAATTAAATATTAGCCATTAGAATTTGAATTTGAAATTGAATTTGAAGTCGAAGTATGAATTATTGATTACAAATATTTATAAGATACATTATCGAATGCGTGTTTGGGAATATAAAATTAGGGATTAGAAATGGGGATTTCGGATTTGTCTGTTCTATTTTAGATTAAGCTTATTTATACGTTAATTGTTCTATCGACCTTTGCGGAAGATCGTGACGTTTTTGCGTTTAAACGGAGAGATTATGGTTTAAGTGCAAGGAGTGACTACGCTCAGTAACCGAGTTGAAATTGAAGTGGATATGAACAGAATCTCTGAACAACGACAGACATTAATTGGATTAAAGATTAAAAGCTAGAAACTCAAAACGGAAGAATAAGACTGGTTAAAGCCAAATGCCAACTGCTCGCACGTAAATAGCGTGCCAAGGTGGTGAGATTGCTAACTGAAAAACCAAATAACAACCGTTACTCGCTGATATCCAACATAAAAACGGAATAATACCTGCAAGATTGTGTAGACTTGTTATATTCACTTTAAGAATATTTTAACAAATGTCAAAAACAGGGATTCATTTTCAAGTTTCAGAGCGTAAATTATTGCTCCGAGCAATGGATATGACCATGGTCGTGTTTGGACTTTATTTACTTGGGCTCTTTTTTGAATATACGTATTTGAAGATTTGTTGGGAGAATTGCGTTTCAATTGCTGTTCTTTTACTTTATTTAACTGTCTTCGGAACCGTTTTTGAAGCTTATGATTTGGAGAAGTCGAGCCGACTTGATGTGACCTTCAGGACGATTGTGATGGCTGTTTCTATAGGTTTGTTGTTTTTCCTTTTGACGCCGGTGTTGGCCCCTTTTTTGCCAGAAAAACGTCTTCAAATTGTCTATTTCTATTTAACCATCATCATTTTTATCTTTTTGTGGCGCTTGGCCTATGCGACTTTGATTACTACACCGCGATTTTACAAAAATGTTTTATTGGTTGGTGAGATTCCTTACGTGGAAAACTTTGTCAATACACTGAGCCAATCTGATCCCCATTATAAGATTATTGGTTTTGTCAATTGCGAAGTGCCCAATGCAAATCCTATAAAACTCAACAATATTAAAGAGTTTGGAGCGCACGAATTGCTACAGACTATTAAAGAGCAAAAGATTTCAGAAGTGGTTGTAGCCAGTTATAACTCAGAGACTATTACGGCAGAAATTTATAGTGATTTAATGGCGCTCTTGGAACGTGGTTTTACTATTAGGGAATATACTCAGGTGTATGAAGAGATCACTCAACGTGTCCCGATTCAATTTATTGGGAGGGACTTTTATAAATATTTTCCATTTAGTCGAAGTAATCAAAACACTTTATACCTGTTTTTTCATCGATTATTTGATATTATATTTTCGATCGTTGGGATTCTTGGTGGGGTTTTGATTTTGCCATTACTACTTACTGGGAATCTTTTTGGCAATAGAGGCCCTTTATTTTATAGACAGGAACGTGTGGGTAAAAATGGAAAGGTGTTTAAAATTATCAAGCTGAGGAGTATGATCGTGAATGCCGAAACTAATGTCGCCAAATGGGCGCAAGTGGATGATGTTCGGATAACTAAATTCGGGAAGTTTTTACGAAGAAGTAGAATTGACGAAATTCCCCAGTTTATAAATATCATCAAAGGCGAAATGAGCGTGATCGGACCGCGTCCGGAACGACCATTTTTTGTCAACGAATTGTCACAGGCCATTCCTTTTTATGAAACTAGGCATATTGTAAAACCAGGATTGACGGGTTGGGCTCAGGTCAAAACGCGTTATGGTGCTTCTGTTGACGAGAGTCTTACCAAGTTGCAATATGACTTGTATTATATCAAACACAGAAGCTTGTTTCTCGATTTGAATATTATGGTAAAGACGTTGAGTACGGTTTTGTTTTATAGAGGGCAGTAGGTTGGAGAATAACGATTTTTGAATTACGATTTACGATTTATGATTTTTGAACTTTTCTAAACTACAAACTACAAACTACAAACTACAAACTAAACTTTTTCCTTCCTAAACATCGTAATCAAGAATACAAATAGCGCAATAAATATCGCTGTACGTGCAATATAATCACCTGCCCGAGTGTAGAAAGTTATTTTGTTGTTGGTTATTACTGTTCCTGATAAAGCCCCTTGCGTGCCATAAGCTAAAGATGCTGTGATCTCTCCTTTAGCGTTGATTAGTGCGGAGATGCCGGTATTGGCACTTCTTACAATATCCCGTCGAGTTTCTATTGCTCGTAAGCGTGCGTAACTTAAATGCTGTTTATGGCCTTGGGTCTCGCCCCACCATGCGTCGTTGGTGATGATGGCTAGCACGTTGGCGCCATTCTGGACGTAGCCTGTGACAAATTCGCCATAAACCGATTCGTAGCAAATGATGGGCCCTACTTTTAAGTTAGGATTTGTTGAGGTAAAAACACTGCGTTCTTCTTGGGTGGTTTTCATGGCCAAGGTGCCTCCCAAATCAATCATAAAATCGCCAATTAGGGGTTTTAAAATCTCTTGATAGGGGAGTGTTTCAACACCAACCACCAATTTAGATTTATGATACAATTGCACACTGTCGCTCGTGTTTAATAACATCGCAGAATTATAGTCATCATACCAGAAGCCACTTCTGTGATAATTGGATTGTTTTTTAACCAGTGCTTTATCCGTAATAAAATTGACGAAAGAAATACCGGTTAGGATGCTAATATTTGGATGCTCAGAAATATATACATCTAATTTTCTTTTGAAGTAAGCTTTCTCTAATTCATTAATTTTGACATTGTCCGCAAATACGGTTTCCGGAGCAACCACCAAATCGGTTTGTGGATTGATCTTGCTATCGGTCAACTTCAATAATAAATCTGCAATGTCTTCATTAGGCACATTATATTTTTCAGAATACGGATCGATATTGGGTTGTAAAGCAATCACGTTCATGGGTTCGCCTTTGATGGTGTAGGTGTAATAAATCGTTAGAGAGATTGCAATCGGTAAAATGATCACACTCAAAATGATGATGGCATTGGATTTAAGGCTTTTTAAAGATTTCTGAAGTTGATATTTCAGAATTAATTTATAAATTAAAATATTGACCAGCCAAACCCATAAAGTGCCTCCAAAGGTTCCCGTGTATTCATACCACTGGATCCAAGTGAAATATTCGGAAAAGCCGTTGCCTAAATTTAACCAAGGCCATGAAAAACCCCATCCTAAATGTAGTTTTTCAAAAGCCATCCATAAACACATTAAAAATAAGAGGCTGATATTTATTGTGGCACGTTTGGCGATACTGTGATAAATAACCATTAAGATTGCCATGAGCGTGGAATTGACCAAGATGGCGAAACTGGCACCAAACACATCGGCATATTGGAGCCAATTGGTGGTAATAAAATTCCAAATAACAAAACTTATGTAACTGTATCCAAAAACAGACAATTTCTTCCATTTGATTTCTGAAGTCCTAACATGATGTTCTATCAATAGAAGCGGCACAAATCCTATGAATAGTAAAACTGGGAACCCGTATGTTGGCCAACCGAATGCTAAGAGCAATCCTGAGAATAGAGCTAAAAGGAAGTGTTTCATTGGGGAAATTTACAAACTTAATTATTGTTGTCCGATTAAAAATTAAACAACCTTGTAAAAATTCAGAAACACAGAGAATTTTTGACGTTTGGTGTGTTAATCGCCTTCATTTTTTGTTTTAAAGATTGGTCTGAAAATATGGTATTGTACTGTGATATTAGATTGCAAATCCATGATCAATCTTATATTACATTAAAACCTGTCTAAGCTTCGTCAGGGAGATTAGTGTTTTTGAGCATCTAGCTTTGATTTGAAAAGGTTTGACACGAATTTCACGAATTTTTTGCAAACTAACTTGTTCCTTAAAAATACCATAATAAATAATTTACTCTATATTTTACGAATACAACAGACTTTCAGTTGGTTTAAAAAAATGAGGGCAGAATGCATGTTGGGCTGGCGTGGGACTTATTTCTGAATTATTGATCTTAAGTGCTTTATAATCTTACTCTTGATTCTGTTTTACCAAATTAAAAACTTAATATAAAATCATATAGACTGCTTATCTAAAAACACTAAAATCTAGTTTTATAGAAAACACGTTAGAGTAGAGGGCAGCACTTTGATCGCCAATATCTGTAAATGCATAATCAATCGCGATGCCTCGGTATTTAAATCCCACTCCGAAATTAGGTTGGAACGTAGGGTGTTCAGAGTTGTCAAGTTGGAGTTCATTTTGAAAATTGCCGATTCCCGCTCGTAAAAACACTAAATCGGTATAACCAAATTCAAATCCTAAAGAGGGAGTTATACTGGCAAATGACGTAGAGACAATATCATTGTTTTGTTCAAAGCGTACATTAAGGTCTAAAGCGGTGACCAAGGAATAATCGTAATGGAACACAAATTTCTTGGACATGCCCAATTGTAATTTAGGGATGGTAAGCTCGGTCGATTCTGGCACTTCTTGATTTTGTCCGGCTACGGCATCCTTTATATCAGCGAGCTTGTCTTTGTCAAAAGTCCAAGCATTAAATGTCGTGGTAATATCTCTGGCCATTATTCCGAATTTCCAGTTATTTTGTGACTGGAATTGAATGCCCAGATCCAATCCAAATCCCCAAGAGGAGGCGAAATCGCCAATAATCCGACGTATTACTTTCGCATTGACTCCATAGCTAAAACCATCCAACGGAATTTTTCTGGCGTAAGAAAAAGTCACACCATAATCGGCAGCTGAAAAGAGACGGATACGGTCGTAATTGATATTGCCCTGAGCATCGATTAATTGGGTGGTGTCTAAAATATCATCTACGCCAAATCGGATCAATGAAATACCAACGGCGCTTCTGTGGTCAAGTGGCATTGCGAAAGCAGCATAATTGTAGTTCGCAATATTCGCAAAATAGCTGGAGTGCATTAAAGCGATTTGATTGACTTCAACGGCGACTAATCCTGCGGGATTCCAATACCCAGAATTCACGTCAGAAGTTTGAGATACTACAGCATTGCTCATCCCTAAGGCAGCGGCATCAACCCCAATATTCATGAACTCATTGGAATACTTACGTGTGCTTTGACCGTAAGCAAGCATGGTCAACAGGAAGAACGCAAGAAAAGTAGTCGTTTTCAATCGCAAAATTTTTACAAAGATGCACAATATTTTCTTTTTATTGATCTTGAAATAGTAGTAGATATTGTGTTGGCGAGCGCCATCAGCTTGGCTTTCTTTTTTCATTATTCACTAATGTTCGAGAAAAGAATTAAGATCGCTGCGCTCTTATAATCACGGACCAAGCCTAAAGGCGTTAAGTATTGAATGTGTGAACTTTAAATATTTAAGAAAGAAAGTTTTTATGACGGTATAAAGATTTTTGAAAATTCAAAAATGAAGGTCATTCTTAGTCAGGGAATTACATTGGCCTACAAAGACTACATTTTATTGAATGAAATATATCTTATCGTAAAAAACTGTTTTTGTTATTAAATGTACCATTAGATTTGGTATTTGAAGGTGTAATTTTATGAATAGAACGCTGATGACACTGATTTAAACGGATTTTCAATGATTTATTCGCTCATAAATCAGCACTTTTTAATATGTTGTGAATGCCAGATTGCTCTTATTTCAAAAATGAGTTTTCCACCGAACTTATACTTAATTCTTTGTTATTGATGCTTAATTTTAAATTACGTTAGATTCATAAACACTCCACCTGTTGAACAATTTAGCCTTTAAGATTCCAATAATTGCTTTTGAGCATATTGTAATAAAAATAGTTTGCTATTTTTACACAAACTTATGCCATGGCTATTAAAAGACATCTTCCCAATTTCATTACGCTCCTCAATTTATTTTCTGGTAGCATTGCGGTTTTATTAGCGGTGCAGAACTATTTTGTAGGGGCAGCTTTATTTATGTTCTTAGGCATATTTTTTGATTTTTTTGATGGTCTTGTTGCTAGGAAATTAAATGTACAGAGTGCCTTGGGACTTCAGTTGGACTCACTTGCTGATATGGTTACCAGCGGATTGGTGCCAGGAGTGGTCATGTTCAAACTTCTGAATTTGTCTGTAGGGAATCCGATTTCGGAAAATTCGGATGCCACTTGGAATTACACCAGTTTATTTGACGGATTGCAAGGTTATGCGCCATTGGCTTTTGTTGGCTTTTTTATTACACTCGCTTCTGCCTATCGCTTGGCCAAATTTAATCTGGACGAAGACCAACAATCTTCTTTCACGGGATTGCCAACGCCTGCCAATGCATTATTGATTTTGTCCTTGCCTTTAATTATGGAATTTCAAAACAGTAACGCCATTAATAACGTTATTATAAATCCCTGGTTTTTGTTCGTGATGACGGTTTTAAGCTGCTATTTGCTCAATTCAAAAATTAAATTATTTGCCTTAAAATTTAAGGATTGGAGTTTTAAAACAAATGCGGTTCGGTATATATTTATCATTCTAAGTGTAATATTTATCGTTGTTTTTAAATTTTTGGCCATTCCATTGATCATTGTTTTTTACGTCTTTTTATCCTTATTTTCTAAGTCGTTGACAGATTAAAGTTGTGTTCTTTTTAATTTTATTGATTTTCTTTTTATAATTTTTATTCGAAAATGTATGGCTTCAGGATTTTTTGCACTTTTAGATGATATAGGAGCTCTTATGGATGATGTGGCATCCATGGCCAAAATTTCCACGAAGAAAACAGCTGGAATTCTGGGCGATGATTTGGCCGTTAATGCTGAGAAGGCTTCAGGCTTCGTAGCTTCACGGGAACTCCCTGTTTTGTGGGCCATCACGAAAGGCTCTTTTGTCAACAAACTTATTATTCTGCCTGCTGGCTTTTTGCTTAGTGCATTTTTACCAGATGCAGTAACGGTCGTTTTGATTTTAGGAGGGATTTATTTAGCTTACGAAGGTGCGGAGAAAGTTTATGAATATATTGTACCGCACCATCATGAAACAGAACTGGGATCAAAGGAGGATCTTACTGAGGAGGAAATTGTACAGCTTGAGAAATCCAAAATCAAATCGGCCATTGTTACAGATTTCATTCTATCTGTAGAGATTGTGATTATCGCTCTAGGAAGTGTAGTAGGTGTTCCGCTTCTGAATCAAATTTTAGTTGTTACCATTGTTGCATTGATCGCTACAGTTGGTGTATATGGAATTGTTGCCTTAATTGTTAGGATGGATGATTTTGGGTATAGTTTGATAAACTTTAACGACAAAGATAAAAGTATCTCCGATTTCTTTGGCCATTTGTTGGTCAACGCTTTGCCTTGGGTTATCAAAAGTTTGGGTGTTATTGGCACCATTGCTTTATTGCTTGTGGCTGGTGGTATTTTTGCACATAATTTGGACTTCTTACATCATTTTTTAGAAACCTGGCCATCCCTTCTTAGAGAACTTATTGTAGGCATTGCTTTTGGAGCTGTGGCACTTTTGGTTTTTAATGGAATTAAGAAGACCTTGGCACTAATCAAAAAGTAATTTCAGCTGACGAACGACAGATCTTACTCTGAAGAAAAACAATAAAATTAATTTTCACATTTATTTTTGAATTATGATTCCATGAAATCCAAAGCATTAATCATAAATATTATGTAGTTTTGCAAATTGTTAAATATAAGTCTAATTTAAAATATTAACCTACGATGATTAAAAACTTTAAAATTATTCAAAAAAGAAATTTGCTTCTCGTTTTAATTATGCCTATTCTATTTCTCGGCATGATAGGATGCAAAAGCGATGATGATGATATTGATCAAGCGCCTCAAGAAGATTTGAGATATTTAAGAGGGAATTATGTTGGAACCTGGAATTCTGTGACACCGTCGAAAACATATACTGATTTTGGTATTTCAGCGAGAATTCAGATTTCAGCAACTAATGAGGTTACTGGAACGTTTTTTTACACCAAAAATTTTAGTGTTTGTTGCAGCGAAGGCGAAAACGATGGAACACTTAAAATGGAAGTTGATGGAAAAAGAATTACGTCATTCCGTTTAGATGATATTCAAACAGATTGTATAGGAGTGTTCACTGGAACAGGAACCATAAATGAATCAGAGGATACACTTGTTATTGATTTTACTGGCGATGATTGTAAAGGTGATCACGTAGGCCAAATGATTTTGGTAAAACAATAATAATATAACATTTATCTAGTACTATTGTAAAGGCCAATTCAGAGTTTAGAATTGGCTTTTTTAGGTCTTATATTGAGATTCTATCCATTTAAATAAATCCAAATTGTAGTTTCATTGGTTCTTAATCTTTCGCTGAAGCCGCATAGAAAATAGAGTGGATTTTTAAATAAAAGTTATTATTATGAACTAAAGAATTTTTTAATAATTTAAACTTCAGAAATCCCAATTCTTATTGCTTAACCTCTAAAAAAGTAACTTCTTATTATGTAATCCTATGAAGTATCTGGTCTTTTCTTTTACACAAAAAACTTTGGAGTTTGCTATAGTACTAATGAAGATAGTGATGGCACCCTTAAACTTGAAATTGAAAACAACGTTATCAAAACATACCGATTAGACGATACCCAAATTGATTGTGTTGGTGTTTTTACAGGAAGTGGCAAGATAAGAGAAGAGGACAAAGCTCTTTATTGATTTTACTGGTAATGATTGTAAGGGAGACCATGTTGGTCAAATTATTTTGGTCAAACAATAGACAATTTTAAATATTTATTTTAAGAGCCAATTCTAGAATTAGAGTTGGCTTTTTTTTTATTCCTAATTAAGTTGAGGGATTAAAGTTTTCTCAAATTTTCCTTTGTTTCCGCAGCATTTTGGATGATCCAGGAATAACGCTCAACATTTTGAACTTATAATTACAGTAAGAATTGGACGCGTTTACAGACTTAATTTAAGAGTTTAAATTTAGGAGTAATAAGGATTTATGTTAGAAGAGTAACTTCTTCTTACGCAATTCAAAATTCTGGCCCAAATAGACTTTACGTACCATTTCATCTTCAGCCAATTCTTCTGGTTTTCCGGCTTTCAGAATATTACCTTCAAACATTAAATAGGTTCTGTCGGTAATGGCAAGAGTTTCTTGTACGTTATGATCAGTGATTAAGATACCAATATTTTTCTTGGTAAGTTGGGCGACAATGCGTTGAATATCTTCAACCGCCACAGGATCGACACCCGCGAAAGGCTCATCTAATAAAATAAAATTAGGGTTTGTGGCTAAGGCACGTGCAATTTCAGTACGTCGGCGTTCGCCACCTGATAATAAATCGCCCCTGCTTTTTCGGATGTGACCTAATCCAAATTCGTCGATCAAAGACTCCATCTTATCTAGTTGCTCTTTTTTTGACAATTTAGTCATCTGCAACACGCTTAAAATATTATCCTCGATGCTTAATTTACGAAAAACGGAGGCTTCCTGTGCCAAATAACCAATCCCGTATTGTGCACGTTTGTACATTGGGAATTTCGTTATTTCCTGATTGTCCAGAAAAATTTTTCCGCCGTTGGGTTTAATTAAGCCAACAATCATATAAAAAGATGTTGTTTTACCGGCACCATTTGGACCAAGTAAACCCACGATCTCCCCTTGATTGACTTCTAAAGAGACATCTTTGACTACTTGTCGCCCCCCGTAGGACTTCATTAAATTGGATGCACTTAGCTTCATAGGTTTCTTTTATTAGGGCAAACTTACAATTTTTAATTTTATTAGTGAGACCCGTTTTTCAATCTCTGCGATCGGCAGAACAATGAAAAACGATGGTCGAACTAACCCCGCCATTTCGGCGGGGTCTCAATTTCAATATTTAGTCTAAGTGAATCCATTGCTAACCGATTGGTAATTTCAATCTGATTATTAAACTTTCCACACCAACTTCTTCATGCATTCGTCCCCACTATTTTTTTGATGACACGCTTAAATAAATTTAGAACTCTACTAAAACCTATCTCCAAATCCGATTTTAATAAAATCTTGCGCCGTACTCCAAAATCATCTGAAGAAAACCGATTGGTTTCTGGATAATGCGGTTTTTCGGCATTTGTAATATTCTCGTCATGGATTATTTGCATCCACAAAGGTTCTGTCATTAAACGAATATGTTCGGTGTCAGACCAATCTAGATGCGGCCTGCTTAAGATGGTTTGAAAACTGTAAGTCCTTTCTACATAACTCAAAAATGGATTGAATTTCATGGTCATAACTCTCACGACGTCCTGTTTCTTTCCAGGAATATATTGAAACCCATTACAAACATCGATGATATAGGAATCTTGCGCTTTAAAGGATTCTTGGATCGTATCTATAAATGTTTTGTGGAGGGCATCATCATTATCCAGACGAGTGGTAATAATATGTATATCCGATACAGTCAAATAAGAATTGATGACTTTTGAAATAGTAGTAAGTGCTTCCGTGAAACCGTCGATATAAAGCGGTTTGAAATTTGAATATGATTTAGCAATCAGATCAATTTCGTTTTTAAAGATCGCTGGAGTTTCACTGTCAAAACATACCAGCCATTTGAAATTCTGATTGGTTTGTTGTTTTACAGAAGGAAGGCAGTACGTCTTGAAAAGTTCAAATCGGTGGGTCAACCATATTTCAGACACTACGCTTTCTCCTTGTTTAGTGGTTTGCCACTCCTTAAGTTTAAGATTAAAGCGGGTGATTAAAAAATGTTGAAACATTATAATTACTTAGGATTGTTGCTCCATAGCTTCCCAAAATTCATAAGCCCGACGTAAATGTGGAATAACAATAGTTCCACCAACCAACGTAGCAATACCAAGAGCTTCGTTGATTTCAGCTTTTGTTAGACCCTGCTTATAACTTGTTTCTAAATGGTATTTAATGCAATCATCACATCTTAATACCGCAGACGCCACCAAGCCTAAAAGTTCCTTGGTTTTTACATCCAGCGCACCTTCCGCGTAAGCATTAGTATCTAAATTAAAAATTCGTTTGATGATTTTATTGTTGCCATCACCCAGAATTTTATCGTTCATTTTGGTGCGATAGTCATTAAATTCTTTAACAATATCAGACATGTTTTTTGGTTTTTTTAGCCGCATTCCGGGCTTGGTTTCTAACTACAATGGCGGAAATATAGATACTTACTTGATATAACACAAGAATAGGAATGGATACAATAACCTGACTTGCGATATCGGGAGGTGTGATGATTGCCGAAAGAATAAGGATAATTACTAAAGCATATTTTCTATATTTTTTAAGCATTTCAGGATTGACAACACCAATTTTGGTTAAAAAATAAATAATAATGGGCAGTTCAAAGACCAAGCCGGCTGCAATTGATGCCGAGCGTACCAAACTGATATAGGAACTAATGTCAAATTGATTGCTCACTTCACTACTTACCGAATAAGTGCCCAAAAAGTTAATGGACAGCGGCGTAATGACGTAATAGCCAAATAAAACTCCTAAAAAGAACAGCAAAGATGAAATGATGATGAAACCTTGTGAACTCCTACGTTCGTTATCCAACAACCCAGGACTTATAAATTTCCATAACTGATAAATAATATAAGGGAATGCAACGATAAATCCGGCATAAATAGACGTCCATATATCGGCTGAGAATTGTCCTCCCATCGTCCTACTTTGGATGGTAAAAGGAAATTCATCGGCGCAAAATGTAGAATCCACATTTAAAAATGTAGATATTTTACAGAGATATTTATAAGTAGGGAAATCCATACTTTTCGGGCCAAAAATAATGACATCAAAAATCCATCTCGAAAAAATGAATGCCACCGTTCCCGCAATTACGATGCTTAGTGTGATTCTGATTAAGTGCCAACGTAAATCTTCAAGATGATCCAAAAAGGACATCTCATTGGAAATTTTTTTTGCCATTAGATAATGCCTTCTTTAATAAGGTCGTGGATATGTACTACACCAGCATATTTACCTTTGTTTTCTACTAATAGTTGAGAAATACCGTGGTTTTCCATGACTTCCTTGGCATCAACAGCCATTGCGTTTTCATCGATCCATTTAGGGTTTGAACTCATGATATCTTGTGCGGTTAAATGAATAAACGCATCACTCTTGGTCAGCATGCGTCTTAAATCGCCATCTGTAATGATGCCTACAATTTTATCATCTTCTACCACTGCGGTCACGCCCAACATCTTTTCGGAAATTTCAACAATGACCTGTTTTACATTGGTATGTAAGCTTACTTGTGGCTTTTGATTCATTGATGACAAGTCATTGACCCGCATATACAGACGTTTGCCTAAAGCGCCTCCGGGATGATACTTTGCAAAATCCTTACTCGAGAATCCTCTTAAATCTACCAAACAAACAGCAAGTGCATCGCCCATGACCAATTGTGCTGTAGTGCTGGTAGTAGGTGCTAAATTATTGGGGCAGGCTTCCTGCTCCACATACGTGTTTAAAACATAGTCGGCTTGTTGACCTAAAAAGGAGGTTATATTTCCGGTAATGGCAATCATTTTGTTATTGGCGTTCTTTATTAAGGGTACCAAAACTTTTATTTCTGGCGTATTACCACTTTTAGAAATGAAAATAACCACGTCGTCCTGCAAAATAAGTCCCAAATCGCCATGAATGGCATCGGCAGCATGCATAAAAACGGCCGGTGTTCCAGTTGAGTTTAAGGTGGCAACAATTTTATTGGCGATAATGGCACTTTTGCCGATTCCGGTAATAATAACTCTACCTTTTGATTTATAAATGAGTTCTACGGCATTTGCAAAGTCATCCGTCAATAAATTGGCAAGATTGGAAATAGCTGAACTCTCTAAGTCAATGGTTTTTCTGGCCGTGATGAGGATAGAATTAGTAATATTCAAAATTTAACGATTTTTGGGTTTGATGCATGTAAAGAAATTTAGTATCTTTAATCCTATGCAAATGTATATAAAATACTAATAGGGATTAATGAGTAGAGAAGAAATTGACTTACATGCAGAGCTAAAAAAATACTTTGGATTTTCTAGATTCAAAGGTCTTCAGGAAAGCGTTATTAAGAGTTTAGTAAAAGGAGACAATACTTTCGTCATCATGCCAACAGGCGGAGGAAAGTCATTGTGTTATCAATTGCCTGCATTGATAGAAGAGGGAACAGCAATAATTGTATCGCCTCTTATTGCACTAATGAAAAATCAGGTGGATGCCATTAGAGCCGTGTCCCAACATGAGGGCGTTGCTCATGTACTGAATTCGTCACTGAACAAAACTGAAATTAAACAGGTTAAAGAGGACATCAAAAGTGGCATTACAAAACTGCTTTATGTGGCCCCAGAATCCTTAACCAAAGAAGAAAATGTCGAATTTTTAAGATCGGTACCAATTTCTTTTATGGCCGTCGATGAGGCGCATTGTATCAGTGAATGGGGACACGATTTCAGACCCGAGTATAGAAATTTGAAACATATTATAAAGCGTATTGGCGACAATATTCCCATTATTGGACTGACTGCCACCGCGACTCCTAAAGTTCAGGAAGATATCCTTAAAAGTTTGGATATCACGGACGCCAATACTTTTAAGGCGTCCTTTAACAGACCCAATCTTTATTATGAAGTGCGTCCAAAGACCAAAAATGTAGATTCTGATATCATCCGATTTGTAAAACAAAACGAAGGTAAATCAGGTATTATTTATTGTCTGAGTCGAAAGCGAGTAGAAGAATTGGCACAGGTACTTCAGGTTAACGGCATCAAGGCCGTGCCCTATCATGCCGGGTTAGATGCGAAAACCAGGGTCAAACATCAGGATATGTTTTTGATGGAAGATGTTGATGTGGTTGTGGCAACTATTGCTTTTGGGATGGGGATTGATAAACCTGATGTGCGTTTTGTGATCCACCACGATATTCCAAAAAGTATTGAAAGTTATTATCAGGAAACAGGACGTGCAGGCCGTGATGGTGGCGAAGGCCATTGCTTGGCATTTTACGCGTATAAAGACATTGAAAAATTAGAGAAATTCATGTCTGGAAAACCTGTTGCAGAACAAGAAATTGGCCATGCTTTACTACAGGAAGTAGTTGCATTTGCGGAAAGTTCGATGTCTCGACGAAAATTTATCCTTCATTATTTTGGAGAAGAATTTGACAACGAAACTGGCGAAGGTGGTGACATGGATGACAATGTCCGTTTTCCCAAAAAACAACATGAAGCTCAGGATAATGTTGTGATTTTATTAGATACTGTAGCGCATACGAACGATAAATATAAATCAAAGGATTTAGTACATGTGATCACAGGAAAATCAAATGCCTTGATTGTGTCGCACAGGACAGATATGATGCCGTTTTTTGGGAATGGACAACATGAGGATAAACGCTATTGGATGGCCATGATCCGTCAGGTTTTAGTAGCAGGATTATTGAAAAAAGATATTGAAACTTATGGCGTTTTGCGGTTGACACCTAGTGGTAGAGATTTCCTGAAATCGCCATATTCATTCATGATGTCAGAAGATCATGTATTTGATGACAGTACTGATGAGAGTATCATAACGGCTTCAAAAGGTGAAGGTGCGGTAGCGGATGAGCGCTTGATGGGCATGTTGAAGGATTTAAGAAAACGTAATGCCAAAAAGTTAGGGGTGCCACCCTTTGTTATTTTTCAAGATCCTTCATTGGAAGATATGGCTCTAAAATATCCGATTACTTTAGAGGAATTGAGCAATGTACATGGTGTAGGCGATAGCAAGGGCAAAAAGTATGGTAAAGATTTTATTGAACTTATTGCGGACTATGTTGAGGAGAATGACATTTTCAGGCCATATGATTTGGTGGTAAAAAGTACGGGGATGAATTCCGCTTTAAAACTTTATATCATTCAAAACATTGATCGTAAATTGCCTTTAGATGATATTGCATCCGCTAAAGGAATGAATATGAAAGACTTTATTAAGGAGTTGGAAGCGATTGTTTTTTCCGGAACCAAATTAAATATTAATTACTGGATTGATGATATTTTAGACGAAGAGCAACAAGAAGAAATCCATGATTATTTTATGGAATCACAAACCGATAAAATTGATGTAGCGATAGACGTATTTGATGGCGATTATGATGATGAAGAATTGCGTTTGTACCGTATTAAATTTATAAGTGAAGTAGCGAATTGAGTTTAGTCCTCAGTGCTAAGTCCTCAGTTGACAGTTTTCAATTTGCAGTCAACAATACCAAGAACGTGAGCTGGGTTACTATAAAGTTTATAAAATTGATAACCTTTATAACGCGTATGGAACGCTGATGACGCTGATTTTATATGATTTAATCGGATAGGAATCTATATTGCGAGACCTATATTTTACGAATTGGAATGAATTGTTCGTAGGATTTTAATTCATTTACTCTGCGTCTTTGCCACTCTGCGTGATTTACTTTATTCTTCTTCCAGATGTTCAATATCGTCGGTTAATACTTCGTCGGTCAACACTTCGTCGGTCAATACTTCATCAGACGAGATCTCATCTGCCAATTCCTCATCATAATCGCCCTCAATAATGGAAAATTGTACTTGATTCTTTTTAGCTATGATTTCAATGTTTTCAATGGCTGTTTTTGAAATCTTCGAAATATCAGCAAGATCAATTTCAAAATCTATTCGAGTAATATTTCGGTTAGCGATATTGGAAGATTCAGATTCCAGTTCCTCCATGTCCGATTTAAGTTCTAATTTAAAATCAGTCCCCTTAATTATTAATTTTGCGCCTTGAAGGGTTTTTGTTTGAAAGGTGCCAATGATAATAGTTTTGAAATAATGATACCCTGCTAGTTCGCTCAAGCCTGCATAAAGAACATTACTTTCGGATATTGCAAAAGGAGCACCTTCTACATCGTTAATAATGGCTTCAGTAAAAGCGTCGTCATAGGTTTCTTCAGTAGTTTTGTTTTCGCCGAAAGCCGACTTTAACTTTGTAATAAAAGACTTCATGTTTTTAGTTTTTGTAAAACTAAACTTATAAACTAGAAATTCCAAAAACTAAAACTTTCAATAATCGAAAATAAATCCGTCAATTAAAAATAGATTGCTCTGTGAATCTTTGAGTATCTGTTGTGCAATAGTCTTTTATGGATTACTGATGAAGCAAATAATTCGAATTTACTTAATTTTTGAAACTAATCCCTCATTCCTCATTCCTCATTCCTTTTCCTATTCACAATTAATTATCTTTGTTTAAAACAGCATCGTATCATGATTTTTATAGAGAACGAAGGAAATACAAATCCCAAACTGAATCTGGCTTTAGAAGAATATGCATTGCGAAATTTTAGCGCCGATAACGATTACTTGTTGTTTTACATCAATGAGCCGTCGATCATTATAGGCCGCAATCAAAATACTCTTGAGGAGATCAATCATAACTATGTAGAAGAAAACAACATTCATATCGTAAGACGTGTATCGGGTGGAGGAGCGGTATATCATGATTTTGGTAATCTTAACTTTAGTTTCATTACCAATCACGACGTAAAAAGCTTGAGTAATTTCAAGAAATTCACCGCTCCTGTAATCAAGGTTTTAAACAATTTGGGCCTTGATGCAGAGTTGAAAGGAAGAAACGATATAGAGGTAAACGATAAGAAAATATCAGGAACAGCTCAGTTTTCTACAGGCAAACGGATGGTAAGTCACGGGACCTTGCTGCTAGACACCAATCTAGGAGAAGTGGTCAATGCGCTTAATGTGAAAATGAGTAAAATCCAATCGAAAGGCCATAAATCGGTACGCAGTCGTGTGGCTAATATTTCTGAGTTTTTAAAGACACCTCTAAATATTCAAGAATTCCGAGAATTATTACTAGAAGGTCTTTATGAGGAAAACGAACCTTTTGAAAGCTATTACCTCACCCCGGAAGAATGGAGGGCGGTTCATCAATTAAAAGAAGAAAAATACGACACTTGGGGTTGGAATTACGGCCGTTCGCCAAAATTTAATATGCAACGTAACAAACGTTTTCCGGTTGGGGAAATAGATCTCCGTATTTTCGTAGAAAAGGGACATATTAAGGATTTTAAAATCTTTGGAGATTTCTTCGGAAAAGAACCTGTGGAACAACTCGAATCCCTTCTTATTGGTGCTCGCTATGAGCTAGAAGACATTACATCCTTATTGGAAAGTGTCGAAATAAACGAATATTTTGGAGATCTTCCGAAAGCTGATTTTATTGCCTTGATATATGGGGAGGATGAGTGAAGGTAGGTTTCAGTCTTAGTCTCAGTCTCAGTCTCAGTCTCAGTCTCAGTCTCAGTCTCAGTATGGATATCCATTTTAACCTTTGGGGTTTAATCTTGTGTATGCAGTAAAATTCAGTGGTCCGACCATAAGCAGTTTTCTAAAAAATAATTCTTATTTACCAATTATGGTTCAAGACTGACTTTTGAGGATTAAATAGGTAGGAAGTGTTTTTGAAATTTGAGAATAAATAACCAAGGATAGATAATAAAAGAAATAATAATAAAAAAAGCTGCAACGTATGTTGCAGCTTTCGTATTTTAATGGATTATATAACTATTCCACGATAAACTGACCTTTCATCAATGCGTAGTGTCCTGGGAAAGTACACATGAATGTATAAGTTCCTGGCTCAGTTGGTGCATCAAATTCAATGGTATCAGATTCGCCACCACCGATCATTTTAGTATGAGCAATAAATTTATCGGCCATATCCGCAGGAATATAGTCGTTGTCTGCCGCAGTTGCCGCAGCATTACCTACTGTAGCAACATCTGCATCTTTAGTAAGTAAAGCCCAGTTGTGGCCCATTACAGCTTTGTCCATTTTACCGACATGCTTCAATGTCAATTTTACTTTTTGACCCGCTTTCACACGAATCTCAGTTTTATTAAATTTCATTTGGTCATTCCCCTCAATGACTATAACGCCCTCTTTTGAGTCGGTTGATGCTGCAGGGAAAGCTGGTCTTTCAACTTTTGTTTCTGTTTTTTGTTCTTTTTTGTTGTCGCCACAGCTAAATGCAAGTGCAACTAAGAATACGAATACTATTTTTTTCATCTTAAAATTAATTTAGATTGATTTTAAACTAAGTACAAATTTAACTTCTATTTATAGAATAGCAAAATCATTCCTATCATTTTTTTCAATGTTCTTATAGGGATAGGTTCAAAGTTTAAGATTCAAAGGTTAAAGTTGTCTTTATATAAAAGTTTTAAAATGTCATAAATTATCCGTCGAAAGTAAGATTCGTCTTCTTGATAACGACTTTATTCCTCGTTCCAAATATCCAAATTTACATTACTTGCGAAATTATATGTATCTCGATGTATTGCTATCTATATTACCACCTTAATGAAAATGCTAAATTACTACCTAAATGAAAATGCTAAATTTCTGTTTATACATTCGAGTAATCCATTCTATCAGAATCACGTATTTTCTTCAATAATCTGCATTATCTGGTAAAGGGTTTTAGGCTATAAATGTTTTTCCAATCAGAAAGCTATATACATATCTCCACAAATAGTCTGTGTTTATGTTGGAAAGGCACTTATTAAGGAACAACAATAAATGGAATTTAAGCGGGCCAAAATCCATCAATTCTCACACCAAATCCCTGTTTTTTGAAGCATTTTTCCCAATCAATTTGTATCTTTGTAGCTTCAAACAAAAACAAAAAACAATGCAAGACGGCTTATATGCAAAATTCATTACCAATAAAGGTGATATTTTGGTTAATTTAGAATACAAAAGAACACCGGGTACGGTTGGCAACTTTGTAGCTTTGGCAGAAGGTAATTTAGAAAATTCTGTAAAACCACAAGGCACACCTTTTTATAACGGTTTAAAATTTCATCGTGTGATCCCTGATTTCATGATTCAAGGAGGTTGTCCACAAGGCACAGGAACTGGCGATCCAGGGTATAAGTTTGACGACGAATTCCATCAAGATCTACGTCATGATACTCCAGGGATTTTATCAATGGCAAATTCAGGACCAGGCTCCAACGGAAGCCAATTCTTTATTACTCATATTGCTACGCCTTGGTTAGATAATAAGCATACGGTTTTCGGCAATGTGGTCGAAGGTCAAGATGTGGTTGATGCTATCGCGCAAGGAGATTTGATCGAGAAACTCGAGATTGTCAGAGAAGGAGCAGAAGCTGAAGATTTCAATGCTGTCGAAGCTTTTAGAACTTTTGAAGGTTCCAGAGAAAGACGTATCGCTGATGAACGCAAAGCTAAAGAAGGGGAACTTGATGAATTGGCGGCAGGATTTGAGCAAACGAAAAGCGGATTGCGCTATAAAATTATTCATAAAGGAAGCGGCAAAGCTGCGGAAAAAGGTAAGACTGTTTCTGTGCATTATAAAGGTCAATTGGCCGATGGTACCGTGTTTGACTCCTCCTACAAACGCAAAGATCCTTTAGAGTTTCAAGTTGGGGTCGGTCAGGTCATCTCCGGATGGGACGAAGGCATCTGCTTGTTGAACGTAGGTGATAAGGCGCGTTTGGTCATCCCTAGTGATTTGGGCTATGGTGCACAAGGTGCAGGTGGTGTAATTCCTCCAAATGCTATTTTGGTATTTGATGTGGAACTGATGGACGTCAAGTAAGCAGAGAACCAATCCCGATTTTTCATCGGGATTGTGTGAATCGCTTATGCTGAGCCTGTCGAAGCATCTCAGGGAACCAATCTCGATTTTTCATCGGGATTGTGTGAATCGCTTATGCTGAGCCTGTCGAAGCATCTCAGAGAACCAATCCCGATTTTTCATCGGGATTGTGTGAATCGCTTATGCTGAGCCTGTCGAAGCATCTCAGGGAACCAATCCCGATTTTTTATCGGGATTGCGCGAATCACTTATGCTGAGCCTGTCGAAGTATCTCAGAGAACCAATCCCGATTTTTCATCGGGATTGTGTGAATCGCTTATTCTGAGCCTGTCGAAGTATCTCAGAGAACCAATCTCGATTTTTCATCGGGATTGTTTGAATCGCTTACGTTGAGCCTGTCGAAGCAACTCAGAGAACCAGTCTCAATAAAATCGGGAATGTGTGATTCGCTTATTCTGAGGTTTCGAAGCATTCCAATAAACCAATCCCAATGAAATCGGGATTGTATAAATCACTTACGCTGAGCTTGTCAAAGCATCTTGAAAAATTTTATGCACGAAGCTTGAAGTTTTAAGTTAGAAGTAAAAAACGCAGCCTTCCGACAATATCCGGAATTAGTTACTTTATTTTGATTGAAGTTTTGATTATTATAAATAAGAGAACCAATCCTATTATTTAGTCAATAGCAATTGAAGTTTACCAATTATTCAATTTATTAAAATATTTTCTTTTAATTAATTGTAAAATATAGTATAAAAGTCTCGTTATTAACGAGACTTTTTTTTTGTGGAACTGTATACTTCTAATCCTTAGTTTATTCCGAATAAATTTGTCCTCGATGCGGTTTTAAAGCATCTCGCAACGGTTTCATCTCGTCTTCAGGTACAATTATAAATGCAATGGCGTGAAATTCATTATGGGCTTCAAATCCAGAAAGAGGCTCTAGGTAATTGTTCGCAGTTAAATACTCTTTGAGGTGGATGGCGTGATGCTCTGCCGTCTTTAGGCCGTCGGGACCTTTAAAATCCCATATCAATTTTAGTTTACGCATGGTTGACTGAAATTCCTTTTTCTACAAAGTTCTTATAATCTTTCATATATAGTAAAGATTGATTTTTAAAGGTGTTTGGCATCATCCAAAGCATGAGATGCATCTTTAGGTTTAAGGGCATAAACTCATTGACACTAATCCATTTGGTAAAATTCTCAGGAGTTGCTTCAAAATAATTTTCTTGAAGGTTGTCCATTCCTACGGTAGTGTAGGTGCCGTGAACTTCGTTTGGTAAGTTTTTATGGGTAATGGTTTCAATAAGAGGCATGCGGCGATTTCCAATTTTAAACTGAAGTTTCATTTTTGAACCAAGGGCTCTTGGGGTACCAGAAACATGTTCAACAGAAATTAATCCACGTTGCCAATGTTTTAAATTATCTGTCGTGTCGAACTTTTTAATGCAGGTTTCTAAAGGCGCTTTAATCAGAATGTCAAGAGTATATTTCATTAATAAAATTAAAATAAGGTACATTTTAAATAAAGATACAAGGTTCTTGCAAAGAAGTGTCGTGTTAAAGTCCAACAGTTCAAAAAAACAGTTGAGATGTTGTTTGTATCGGTAAGAAGCATTTACGAAGTAAAAAACAATGATTTCAGGAGGCCGATCCCTAATTATTAAGGTTGCATTGATATACTAAACACGAATGTCTTTCGTTAGAAAAAAAGCAACTTGTTTAATGCGCTAATTATATTATTTTTGCAACCATCGTCAGTTTATTTTTAACTAAAAGGGTTAGGGGTTCTTTTCAGTAGTAATTGAACCGCATTATCTTACTATGAAATTATCAAATAGCATAATGAAATTAAATGTCAGTTTATTATTGGTTTGGCTCACAGCCTTTGCTAATGCACAAGTCTCTTCTACAGATGTGTTATTTACCGTTGATGAAGATCCCATCAAGGCCGAAGAATTTATTAGAGTTTACAATAAGAATTTGGACTTGGTAAAAGATGAAAGTCAAAAAGACGTTGATGGTTATCTCAATCTATTCGTTAACTATCAGTTAAAAATAAAAGAAGCCAGACGCATGGAGTTGGATAAAAATGCCAACTATATCAAGGAATTTTCATCCTATAAAAATCAATTGGTTACAAATTATCTATCCGATTCAAAGGTGACCGAAGCTTTAATGAAAGAAGCTTACGACCGAATGGGCTATGACGTAAAGGCGTCGCATATTTTAATCCGTTTGGAGGAAAACGATACCGACACTTTAAAAGTGTATCAAGATTTAGTGAAATTAAGAGATCGCATTAAAAAGGAAGGTTTTGAATCTGTAAAAAATGAGGTGCATGACGGGAAAACTGTTTTCGCTGAGGAATTAGGTTATTTCTCAGCCTTTAAAATGGTTTATAAATTTGAAAATGCTGCCTTTAACACTACTGTTGGCGATGTTTCCCACCCCTTTAGAACACGCTTTGGGTATCATATTGTGAATGTGGAAGATAAGCGTCCTTCACTTGGTGAGGTTACGGTTGCACATATAATGGTAACAGCAAGCGAAAATGATAGTATTCCAAATTCTGAAAAACGCATCAATGAAATTTATAAAAGAATTAAACAAGGAGAGAATTTTGAATCTTTGGCCAAGCAATTCTCTGACGATAAGAATTCTGCAAGTAATGGTGGTAAATTAGCCTCCTTTTCAAGCGGACAATTAAGTGCTCCTGAGTTTGAGAAAGTTGCGTTTGGCTTGAATACCGTTGGGGACTATTCCAAACCTTTTAAATCCGAGTTCGGATGGCATGTTGTAATGCTGTTAGATAAACAAGAACCACTTCCCTACGAAGACGTACAATTTGATATCGAAAGTAAGATTCAGCGTGATTCTCGCTCCAGTCTAATCAATACCTCATTGACCAATGACCTCAGAGCCAAATATGAGATTGTAGCAAACCCTAATGCAAAGGGATATTTTGAGTCCATCTTAAACGCAGATTTCTTCAATCGCACATGGGTGTTGCCTAAGAATTTCACAAAAGACCAAGTTCTAATTACCATTCAGAAGGACACGATAACATATAATGATTTTGGACAACGTTTATTGAGCATTCAAAATGTATATGTTGGCCAAAAAATGCCTTTCAAAACCGTTATTGAAAAAGAATACAAAAACTTTGAGGAAGCTGCTATTTTAAAATATCATGAAGACAACTTAGAGTTTGAGAACGAGGAATTCGCGTATATTCTAAAAGAGTACCGAGACGGGTTGTTGTTATTTGATCTCATGGAAAAAGAAGTGTGGAATGCTGCTGCTTCAGATAGTATCGGGTTGCAAAAATATTACAGTAGACATAAGGATAATTATTATTGGGACGATCGTGTGGATGTAGAGATTGCTACTTCAGCAAAGGAGAGCGATATAAAAAACGTGGCAAAACTTTTAAAAAGAGGGAGATCGTCAGATGAAATTAGTAAGGAATTAAATACGGATAAAGAGCAGAAAGTCATGTTTACCAAAGGTGTTAAACCTTCAAATGACCCAAGTCTTCCTAGTGAGGGGGTTGTAAGAACAGGACTTTCAAAAGTTTATCATTATAACGATGCGTATCATATTATTAAGGTAAATGCTTTGTTGCCAAAAACGAACAAGACCTTTGATGAGGCCAAAGGTAAAATTATCAGTGATTATCAAAATACCTTAGAAGCCGATTGGTTGAAAACGCTCAATGAGCGCTATGAAGTTGAGGTGAATGCTGATGTTTTGCAGAAAGTGAAATCTCAAATTGAAGAACAAAACACAATTGATTAAAAAAGCGGTTTATATACTTATAGGTTGTTGTTTTCTGGTCTCTTGTGATTTTTTCAAGAGGGCGGATGACAGAACGCCAATTGCCAGAGTAGGAGAGTCTTATCTTTATAAGGAAGATGTCGATAATTTGGTGGCAGAAGGAACCTCTGTTGAAGACAGCACACTCTTAGTCAATGGCTATATAACCCGTTGGGCAACACAGTTATTGCTGGTGGATGGCGCTAAACGAAACCTGTCAGAGAAAATTCAGGATGATTTTAATAAATTGATCAATCAATATCGCAATGATTTGTATACAAAAGCTTATGTGGAGGCTTTGGTAAAAAGGAATATAGATACTGCGGTTTCTTTATCAGAAGCAAAAAAAATTTACGAGAGCAATAAGGAATCCTTCAAGCTTAATGAGGAGTTGATTAAGCTCAGGTATCTAAATGTTGCTCAAAATGCATTGAATCGGGATGACATTGAAAAACGTTTCAAAAGATTTGACAAAAAAGATAAAAGATTCCTCGATTCGGTAGCCGTTCAGTTCAAATCTTATTCCCTAAATGATTCGCTTTGGGTCAAGGCCTCTCAGGTCATAGAGAAGATTCCGGTACTGAATGCTGAGAACAAAAAAGAACTGTTAAAAAAATCTAATTTTATACAACTCAAAGATTCATTAGGCCTATATTTGATCCAAATTAATGAGGTCCTGCAACATAATGATTATGCACCGTTGGAATATGTAAAACCTACGGTCAATCAAATCGTAATCAATCGTAGAAAATTAGAGCTCATCAAGCAATTTGAAAAAGATATTACAAGAGATGCCATCAAAAACAATCAATTTGAAATTTACAACTAAACTTAAGCTGGCTTTAACTTTAGCAGTCCTATTATCCTATACGTTTACTTCTGCACAAGAAATCATTGATGATGAAATTGTGGAAAAGGAAATCGTAAAGGATACCTCTACTCAAAAACGTGTTAAAATTGACGGTGTGGTTGCCGTAGTTGGCGATTATATTATTTTAGACTCCGATCTTGATAAGCAATTTGCTCAGTTGGAAGCTTCAGGTGTTTCTAAATCAGATATGCCAAATCGTTGCCAGTTGTTTGGCAAATTGTTGGAAGATAAACTGTACGCACACCATGCGGTACAAGATAGTATTGTCGTAAATGAATTGGAAATTCGATCTCAAGTAGATCAGCAGTTTGGCTATATTTTGGAGCAAATGGATGGCAGCTTACCAAGAATGCTCAAGTTTTATAACAAAGACACGGAACAAAGTTTACGTGATGAGATGTTGGAAATCAACAAGAGTCAGCAGCTTGCAAGTAAAATGAAGGAGAAAATTGTTAAAGATATTGAGGTCACTCCAGAAGAAGTAAGACAGTATTTTAACGAAATTCCGAAAGATGAACGACCATTTTTTGGTACTGAATTAAAAGTGGCGCAAATTGTTGTAATCCCTAAAATTTCTGAAGTTGAAAAACAAAAAGTTGTAGATAAACTCAAAGAATTTAAGAAAGATATTGTTGAGAATGGCGCAAGTTTTACCTCCAAGGTTGTTTTATATACGGATGATGTAGCATCACGAAAAACAGGTGGTTTGTATACTTTAAATAGAAAGCGTCCGCAGATGGTAAAAGAATTTCGAGATGTAGCTTTCTCCATGCAGGAAGGTGAGATTTCCGATCCTTTCGAAACCGATTTTGGTTATCATATTATTTTTTTAGAAAAAATTCGCGGCCAAGAATATGACGTGCGACACATATTGTTACGTCCGGAAGTGACCCAAGAGGCGATCAAGGAAGCTAAGGAAAAGATAGAGTTAATTCGCAAACGAATCGTTGACAAGGAAATTACCTTTGGTCAAGCAGCAAGGGAATTCAGTGATGAAGTTGAGACCAAAAATGACGGTGGACAGTTAATAAATCCACGTACCCAAGACTATAGTTTTGAGTTGACTAAAATGGATCCGGAA
>JBBSRC010000002.1:0-104907 GCA_038243395.1 Flavobacteriales bacterium
CTTTTTGGCACTATCTTTGAACTATTATATACAATTAATTTAATATTTTATTACAATGAGTAAAGGAACAGTAAAATTTTTCAACGATGCTAAAGGCTTCGGTTTTATCGTAGAAGAAGGAAACAACAAAGAACATTTTGTGCACATTTCAGGTTTAATTGACGAGATTCGTGAAGGCGATGAAGTTGAATTCGATCTTACAGAAGGAAAAAAAGGATTAAACGCAGTTAACGTAAAAGTTATCTAATATATAAGCTTTTTTAAATGATAAAGACCCGCAACATCTGTTGCGGGTCTTTATGTTTCTTTATAATCTTCAATAATCCCTTAAAAAAAGCCTAGAATTATTCCAGGCTTTGTGAATTATTGATTCGCTTCTTTAAAAAAGATACCATACCTAAATAATAAAATAAAAGTCTAGTGTCACAAATCTAAAAGCGAAGCGGTCTAAAATCTTCAATTAAAACATTTCTCTTCCAGCAAAATGAAAAGCACTTTCAATAGCTGCATTTTCATCACTGTCACTACCGTGAGCTGCATTTTCGCCAATAGAAGCTGCATACA
This sequence comes from Flavobacteriales bacterium, assembly GCA_038243395.1. Lineage (GTDB taxonomy): Bacteria > Bacteroidota > Bacteroidia > Flavobacteriales > Flavobacteriaceae > Gelidibacter. The sequence goes on from JBBSRC010000002.1 coordinate 565, forward strand.
ATTTACGTATGGTTCCTTCTGCTGCATCAGCAGGGTTTGTTGCACCTATTAATGTTCTAAAATCTTCAACCGCATTTTCTTTTTCTAGAACCGCAGCCACAATTGGTCCACGTGTCATATATTCTACCAATTCGCCGTAAAAAGGTCTTTCGCTATGAATAGCATAAAATTCCTTTGCATCAGCAGTGGTCATGTGTGTTAATTTTAATGCTACAATTTTAAAACCCGAAGCATTTATTTTTTCTAAGATTGCGCCAATATGTCCTTTTTCGACTGCATCCGGCTTAAGCATTGTAAACGTTCTATTAGTTGTCATATTTGTAAATTAATTAATTCTGATTTCTATTATTATTAGCCTTTGCTCTTTCCAAATTTAACACCTTTCAGGGATTCAATTTTTATAGAGTTCGTTTAAATTTCGTGCAAAAGTAAGGCATTTATCACTAAAAACAATATTATGGATATTAAAAAATTGTATCTTCGCGGGCTATGACAGAACAAGATTTTAAAGAAATTAAGGCTTTATTAGTTGCGCCAAAACACATAGTCATTGTACCACACAAAAATCCTGATGGAGACGCTATGGGTTCTACTCTGGGACTCTGCCACTATCTTATAAAGAACAAACATCATGCTACAGTGGTTGTTCCTAATGATTATCCTGATTTCCTAAAATGGCTACCGGGCAATGAAGACGTCATTATTTTTGAATCGGATAGATCGCATGTAGAAAGCCTTATAGAAAAATCAGACATTATTTTTACTCTCGATTTTAATGCATTCCACCGCGCTGGAGATATGGAAACGCCTTTAGCCAATTCTAGTGCAATCAAAATCATGATTGACCATCACCAACAACCCGACAACTACGCCCAATATATGTATAGTGATGTTGCTATGAGTTCTACTTGTGAAATGATATATCATTTTATAAGTAAGCTTGGCGATGTCAACGCTATTGATGAAGCCATTGCCACATGTCTTTATGCCGGTATATTAACCGATACGGGATCTTTTAGATTCCCATCTTCTACAAGTAAAACGCATTTGGTAGCCGCCGATTTGATTGAAAAAGGTGCTGACCATTCTGAAATTTATAATTCCATATACGATACTAATAGTTATGAACGCCTACAACTTTTGGGAGTAGCACTTAATAATTTAAAGATACTTCCTGAATTTAAGACCGCCTATATTACCTTATCACAAGAAGAACTGAATGCTGGTAACTTTAGAAAGGGAGATACTGAAGGCTTTGTGAATTATGGACTTTCTATCAAAGATGTCATTTTTGCAGCGATTTTTATTGAGCATAAACATGAAGGGATCATCAAAATCTCGTTACGAAGTGAAGGCGATTTTTCCGTGAATGAATTCTCTCGTGAAAATTTTGAAGGCGGGGGCCATACTAACGCTGCTGGTGGTAAAAGTGACCTCAGTTTACATGATACAGTTGAAAAATTTATTAGTATATTGCCACGCTATAAAAACACCCTAAATTCATGATAAGAGTCTTTCTTTTCATCTCAATATTAGCCGTCAGCCTCAGCAGTTGCAAGTCGCCTGAAGCCAGAAAACCAATTTCACAAAAGTCGGGATCCTTTATAAAAATATCTGCAGAACGCAACAAAAAACTCTATGCAGAAGAGTCTGAACAGATTCAAAACATCATCAAACAAGATACCTCAAAAAACTATATTGCTTCAGAAAGCGGCTTTTGGTACTATTACAACACTAAAGTTGAAAAGGATACTATAACTCCTGACTTTGGCGATATCGTGAACTTTGATTATGATGTTAAAGACTTTAATGGCAATGATATTTATTCAGATGAAGAAATTCGTCCAAGGGATTATGCCATGGATCAAGAACAAATTTTTACAGGACTCAGAGAAGGTTTAAAATTAATGAAACCGGGAGAAACTGTTACATTTTTATTCCCTTCACAAAAGGCTTACGGATATTATGGTGACAAAAACAAAATTGGCACCAATACACCAGTAATTTGTGAAGTGACCGTAAATTCAATAATTCAAACCAAAAACGATTAAAACTATGCGAATGATTAAAAAGGCATTTGGCCTCGTATTATTAACGCTCCTTGCAACCGCAACGGCTTGCAAGGACAAATATCCAGATTTAAAAGATGGATTGTATGCTGAAATTATTACCAATCAAGGTACCATGGTACTGGAACTAGAATATGAAAAAGCACCTATTACGGTTGCCAATTTCATATCCTTGGCCGAAGGCACCAACACGCTAGTGGACAGCATGCACATTGGAAAAAAATATTACAACGGGTTGATTTTTCACAGAATTATTGATGAATTCATGATTCAAGGTGGTGATCCTACGGGTACTGGAAGTGGAAGTCCGGGATATAAATTCAATAATGAGATTTCTGATGATCTCAAGCATGATAAAATTGGAACTTTATCCATGGCCAATTCCGGCCCTAATACAAACGGTAGCCAATTTTTTATTACGGAAGCGCCACAACCTAATTTAGATGGAGGTTATAATGTATTCGGATATTTAGTGGTAGGTGAAGATGTTTTACATACGTTGGCTGGTGTTGAAACGACGCAACCTGGCGATAAACCTGTCACTCCTGTAACAATGGAAGAGGTTAACATTATCAGAAAAGGTAAATCCGCGAAAGATTTTGATGCTCCAAGTATCTTCAAAAATCATTTTGCCGATGCTGAAAAAGTTGAAAAAGAACGTCTTGCTAAACAAGAAGAAGCAGAAAAGGAAAAAGCTGAGAAGAGCGCAGAGGCTGCTACGGACATGAAACCTGCTTTAGAAACGTATGAAGGTAAATCAAAAACATTGCCTTCTGGTTTAAAAATGTTCAACATTACCAAAGGAACTGGCGCAAAACCAAAAACAGGAGAAACAGTAATGCTTAATTACGAAGGCTATTTTACTGATGGACGTCTCTTTGATAGTAACGTAAAAACTATAGAAGAGCATTACGGGATGTACAATCCGCAAAAAGATGACGCGCAGATGTATAATCCAATGCCAATGCCAATCAGTCCAGATGCTCAAATGATTCCTGGGTTTAAGGAAGCAGTCAACCACATGCAAGTTGGGGACCGATCATTCTTCTATTTACCATCACATTTGGCTTATGGAGAACGTGGCAACCGTGTGATTCCTGCTAATACAGATTTGATTTTTATTATAGACATGGTGGAAATCCAATAAAAATTTCATATTCCATGTCTGCCGACAGTCAGGCAACAATTATAGTGGAATAAGAAAATATAAAAGCAGCTTTAAGAGTTCTTAAAGCTGCTTTTTTATTAACCAATCTTTTGATAACACAATGCACGTACTGCATTGGTTTTTAAAATTTAGAATTTAAAATTTACAGGTCCCTATTTCTTCGGTATATTCTTCAAAATCTCCAAGACAAACTTCCAGTATTTTTGCGCTGACGAAATCTGGGCACGCTCATCAGGAGAATGGGCGCCTTTGATATTTGGACCAAAGCTTATCATGTCCATCTCTGGATAATTCTGTCCTAAAATACCACATTCCAAACCTGCATGACAGGCTGCCACATGCGCATCTTTACCATTCATTTCGGTATATAATCTCGACAAAACCTTTAAGATGTTCGAATCCATATTAGGTTTCCACCCTGGATAATCGCCCTCAAACTCCACTTCACACCCTGTAAGTTCAAATGTAGCACGTAGCATATTGGCTAAATCCCATTTTGAAGTTTCAACCGATGAGCGGGTCAAACAAGCAATTTTTATCTCGCCATCTTTGACAATGACGCGTGCAATATTATTCGAAGTCTCCACTAAGTCAGGAATGTCTGGACTCATTCTGTAAACGCCATTACATGCTGCATAAACCGCTCTGGTCAAACCTTCTTGAACACCAAGATCCATCATCATTTTTGGAGTATCCATTTTAGTGATCTCTATAATCAAATTAGGTTCCAGGATTTTATATTCTGTTTTGATATCGTCGATGACGTCATCCATTTCTGAATGAAATGCAGCTTCATTCATCGTGTCAATGGCTACAATCGCGTTGCTTTCTCTTGGGATTGCATTACGCAAACTCCCGCCATCAATTTCAGAGATACGCATCCCGAAGTTTTCAAAACCATCAAAAAGCAAACGGTTCATCAACTTATTGGCATTCCCAAAGCCTTTATGGATATCCATGCCGGAGTGACCACCTTGTAAACCTTTTACAGTAATCTTATAACCTGTTTTAAACTCAGGTGTTTCTTCTTCCTTGTAAGTTCTTGTGGCTGTGACATCAATACCGCCCGCACATCCAACTCCAATTTCATCATCTTCTTCGGTATCCAAATTCAAAAGAATACTGCCCTCCAACAATCCGCCTTCCAAGCCTTTTGCACCGGTCATTCCGGTTTCTTCATCAATTGTAAATAAAGCTTCAATAGCAGGATGCGGAATGTCTGTACTTTCTAAAATAGCCATAATTGTGGCAACTCCAATGCCATTATCCGCACCAAGCGTCGTGCCTTTTGCCTTTAACCAATCACCATCCACAAACATCTCAATCCCTTGGGTGTCAAAATCAAATTGTGTATCGTTATTCTTTTGATGGACCATATCTAAATGCGATTGCATAACCACAGTTTGACGGTCTTCCATTCCTGAAGTAGCTGCCTTTTTTATGATAACATTGCCAACTTTGTCTTCAAAAGTTTCCAATCCTAAGTTTTTTCCGAATTCTTTTATAAACGCAATAACGCGTTCTTCTTTTTTTGAAGGTCGAGGTACGGCATTTAAATCGGCAAATTTATTCCATAGCACTTTAGGCTCCAATTGTCTTATTTCTGTATTCATATGTAGATGTTTATTATTTTTTAATAGTCATATGTAATTCGCAAATTCTCATTCATGCTTGTGGACGAATTTTGGTCATGCTCATTTCATAAGTCTGTTTTATATTGTTCATCAAAGGTACGGATTCATGGATGTTTTATAAAACTATTTTCTATTTTTGAGGCATGCGCAAACACACCAAACTTATTATTGCTCTTTCCCTAATCTTACAAATTTTGCTCATTAAAGTATTGGCAAATACTCCTGAATTTGTAGAGACCTATTACAGCAACGGCATATACAAGTGGCTTTCAAAATGGATGCATTTTGTATTTGGATGGATTCCCTTCTCTGTGGGAGACATTCTATATACCGTAGCTGGTATTTATATCATCAGGTGGTTTTTAAAGAATAGAAAACGTTTAAGAAAAGACACTAAAAACTACCTATTGGACATTCTATCGGCTGTATCAATAGCCTATTTTGCATTTCATATCCTTTGGGCCTTCAATTATTACAGATTGCCTTTACATACGTCGTTAAAAATAGAGAATGATTATTCCACAGCACAATTGGTAAAATTCACTGAAGAATTAATTATACAAACCAATGTCATCCATGGCATCATCGAAAAAAACGACACCGCTAAAGTTGTGATGCCCTATACTAAAAGTGAACTTATTAAATTAACCCCCAAAGGCTATGAGCAACTTGCGAAGGAATATCCTCATCTGGCCTATTGGCCGAGTAGCTTAAAGCGCTCTATTTATAGTTTGCCCTTAACTTATATGGGGTTTAGCGGCTATTTAAATCCATTTACTAATGAGGCACAAATTGACGGGCTCATCCCAGCCTACAAATATCCGACTACGGCAAGTCATGAAATTGCGCATCAATTAGGCTATGCAGCCGAAAACGAAGCCAATTTCATTGGTGCGTTGGCTGCCATGAAACATGAGAATATCTATTTTAATTATTCCGGATATTCTTTTGCTTTAAGACATTGTTTAAACGACCTGTATCTGAGAGATCCTATAAAATATGAAGAACTTTTGATGAAAATCAATATTGGGATTCTAAAAAATTACGAAGAATCTCGATTGTTCTGGAAATCTTACGAAAACATATCTGAAGTTTTCTTTAAAAACACCTATAGCGGATTCCTAAAAGCGAATAACCAGAAAGGAGGCATCGATAGCTATAGTTATATAGTAGCTCTTTTGGTCAACTATTTTGACACTCGTCCTCTATAAAACGTTAAATCTATCTTAATAGTCCACTCCATTGTCCATATTTTTTATCTTTAGAACTCATTTTCTAACTAACCTAAACCATATGATTAAATCATTTTTGACTCTCATGACATTTATGTGCAGTTTCTCGATGCTAGCACAAGACTACTTTCCTAAAAACGATGGTGTTACAGCTAAAAACACCAATTACACTGCAATTACAAATGCCAAAATTTATGTGACACCCACTCAAGTCATTGAGAAAGGAACTTTGCTCATTAAAGATGGTAAAGTTGTGGCAACAGGAACTTCGATAACCATTCCAAAAAATGCGACGCAAATAGACGCTTCAGGAAAAAGTATCTACCCGTCCTTTATTGACATGTATTCTGATTTTGGAATTGAAAAACCAAAACGTCAAACCGCAGCGGGAAGAAGCTCACAATATGATGCTTCACGTTCAGGATTTTATTGGAATGATCACGTCATGCCCGAAAACAATGCCATTGACCAATTCAAATACGATTCAAAAAAAGCTGAAGAATTGATCAAAGCTGGTTTTGGAGTGGTAAATACCCATATCCAGGATGGAATTGTACGTGGAACAGGGACTTTGGTAGCCCTAAATTCTGTTGACGATAATGCTATGCGGATTCTGGACACCAAATCGGCCCAATATCTTTCCTTTACAAAAAGTGTCACTTCTAATCAGGCTTATCCTTCGTCAATCATGGGAAGCATGGCCTTATTGCGTCAATTTTATTATGATGCCGACTGGTACGCCAAAGGCAATTCAAAAACAAAAGACCTTTCTATTGAAGCCTTGAACAATAACAAATCTATGGTTCAAATTTTTGAGGCAGGTAGTAGGGCCGATGGATTGCGTGCTGATAAAGTAGGCGATCTTTTCAATATCCAATATGTAATTTTAGGTGGTGGCGATGAATACGAACGCATTGCTGAGATCAAAGCAATGAATGCTCCCATGATCATTCCTATAAATTTTCCAGATGCTTATGATGTAGAAAACGCATTTTTAGCCTCTACCCTTTCGATTCATGATATGAGAGCATGGAACCAAAAACCGACCAATCCAAAACTATTGGCTGATCATAACGTGACTTTTGCCTTGACCACGCACAGTTTAAAATCGCCTAAAGAATTTAAAGCTAACTTAATGAAAGCCATCGAGGCGGGACTTTCTAAAGAAAAAGCATTGGAGGCATTAACTACAATCCCAGCCCAACTCCTAGGAAAATCTGATAAAATCGGAACTTTAAAAAATAATACTTACGCCAACTTCCTAATTACTTCTGGAGACATTTTTGATGAGAAAACTACCCTTTATGAAAATTGGGTTCAAGGTCAAAAAAACACCATTGAAAACAGAAGCATTGTTGACATTACTGGAAAATATGAATTTTCTCTTGCCGGCGAAGCTTACGAAATGACTCTTTCTGGGGAACTGAACAAGCTGAAATCAGAAATCACTTCCAATAACAAAAAAAGAGGCTCCAAAGTATCTTATGCAGATGATTGGGCAAATATTGCTTTTACCACGCAAGACAGTACTAAGCAAGATTTTATTAGAATTATTGCCAATGTAGATGCCAATAAAAATCTGACCGGCAAAGCATTTATGCCAAATGGAACAGAAATGAGCTTTTTCGCAAAACAAACAGAAGACAAAAAAGATGGTACCGACGTTGTGAAGAAAGACGATAAGGATGCGGACAAAAAAGATGTCAATGCATTTGTTTCGCCAATTACCTTTCCTAACAATGGATATGGCTTTGAAACCTTACCAAAAGCTGAAACCTTACTATTTAAAAACGCGACCGTTTGGACCAGTGAAAAAGAGGGCATCTTAGAAAACACGGATGTACTTATCAAAAACGGCAAAATTGCGAAAATCGGTAAAAATCTCTCTGAAAGTGGTGCTCAAGTCATTGATGCTACTGGCAAGCATTTGACTGCAGGGGTAATTGATGAACATTCACATATTGCAGCCGCTTCAGTCAATGAAGGTGGACAAAACTCTTCTGCAGAAGTGACTCTTGAAGATGTACTTGACGATACCGATATTAATCTCTATAGAAATTTGGCGGGTGGCGTCACGACGATTCAAATTTTGCACGGATCAGCAAACCCAATTGGAGGCCGTTCAGCCGTTATTAAACCAAAATGGGGTTCTGCTGCAAAAGATTTAATTTTTGAACACAGTCCAAAGACAATCAAATTTGCCCTGGGCGAAAACGTAAAGCAGTCGAACTGGTCTGGTGGCAGATTCCCACAAACGAGAATGGGCGTTGAGCAAGTGTATATCGATTATTTTACCAGAGCGAAAGCATACGAAGCCGAGAAAAAAAGCGGCAAACCTTTCCGCAAGGATATTGAAATGGAAACGCTAGTTGAAATCTTGAATGGCAACCGCCATATTACCTGTCATTCTTATGTGCAAAGTGAAATCAATATGTTAATGAAAGTTGCTGATCAGTTTAATTTTAAAATCAACACATTTACCCACATTTTGGAAGGTTATAAAGTGGCCGATAAAATGTTTGAGCGCGGCATAGGAGGTTCAACGTTTGCAGATTGGTGGGGCTACAAATATGAAGTGAACGATGCGATTCCTTATAATGCTGCCATCATGCACGATGTGGGTATAACGGTCGCTATTAACAGTGATGATGCCGAAATGAGTCGTCGTTTAAATCAGGAAGCTGGTAAAACGGTAAAATATGGTGGTGTCAGCGAAGAAGAAGCTTGGAAATTTGTGACTTTGAATCCTGCGAAACTTTTACATATTGATGATCGTGTGGGCAGTATCAAGGTGGGCAAGGATGCCGATGTGGTATTGTGGACAGACCATCCGCTTTCTATTTATGCAAAAGCCGAAAGAACTCTTATTGAAGGCGTTACTTATTTTGATTTAAAACGTGATGAACTGATCAGAGAGCAAGTTAAAAAGGAAAAAAGCCAATTGATCAATGAAATGTTACAAGCTAAGAACAAAGGTTTGAAGACACAGCCTATCAAGAAGACAGAAAAAGAAATGATGCATTGTGACTCTGAGTAGAATTCAGTTGGCAGTCTTCAGTCGTTAGTCTGCAGCAAAAACAAATCTTTAACAATAGTAATTAGATTTCCTCCTTCGAGGGAATGAAATAAATTTCAAATGAAAAACAACATATATATATTAATTATCACCTTGTGCACTTCGTTTGGCTTTGCACAACAAACACCAGCCTCAAAACAGTCCAAGACGATTGCGATTACTGGTGCGACCGCACATTTAGGTAATGGTAAGGTCATTGAAAATAGTTTAATCATTTTCAAAGATGGTAAACTGACCACTGTATCAAGTGGATCACAATTAGATCTTGCTGGTATGGAAGTGATCAATGCCAAAGGTAAACATGTCTATCCAGGTTTTATCGTGCCTTCGTCTACTTTAGGTCTGGCAGAAATTGATGCCGTAAAAGCTTCAGTTGATGATAGCGAGATGGGAGAAATGAATCCCCACATCCGAAGCATTATTGCCTATAATGCGGAATCGAAACTTGTGGAATCTATGCGCCCAAATGGTGTGTTGCTGGGTCAAATTGTTCCAAAAGGTGGACGTATTTCAGGAACATCGTCGGTTGTTCAATTTGACGCTTGGAATTGGGAAGATGCTACCGTAAAAGTGAATGACGGTATATACATGAACTGGCCAAGTAGTTTTAGCCGTGGCAGATGGTGGCTTGGTGAAGATGCAGGATTAAAAATCAATGATAAATATAGTGAGCAGGTAGATGAAGTTGTATCATTTTTTAATGAGACCAAAGCTTATGCTGCAGGCGTTAAAGCAACCGTTAACTTACCATATGGTGCAACTCAAGGACTGTTTGATGGTTCGAAAAAATTATACATCAATGTCAATGATGAAAAAGGCATTACGGATGCCATTCATTTTGCAAAAAAGAATAAAGTTCAGCACTTAGTAATTGTTGGTGGAAGTGAATCGTACAAAGTAGCCGACTTATTAAAACAAAATAACATTCCTGTCATTATCCAACGTGTTCACTCCCTTCCAAGTCAGGAAGATGAAGATTATGACATGCCTTATAAATTGGCAACTTTATTAGTTAATAAAGGAATTCTGGTGGCTTTGAACGCTAGCGGAAGCATGGAGCGTATGAGCACCAGGAATCTACCGTTTTATGCAGGGACTACGGTAGCTCATGGATTGGAAAAAGAAGAAGCCTTAAAACTAATTACGTCAAACACCGCAAAGATATTAGGAATCGACAAAGATTACGGCACCTTGGAAGAAGGTAAAAGCGCAACATTATTTATCAGCGAAGGTGACGCTTTAGACATGCGTACCAATCAGCTTACTCATGCTTTCATAGATGGACGTTTAGTGAGTTTAGAAACACACCAAACAGAACTTTATCATCGTTATGATGGGAAGTATAAAGCTCAAAAATAATCTGAGTAATAAAGTTGGAAGCCTGAAGAAAAAAATTGAAATTTCAAATTGCCAGTCCGTCCGTAGATTTTACGAAGACAGGGAACTGAGGTAAAGCTGAAATTCTGCAATTCAGTTTAAATGAAAATTTTCAGATTAAAAAATCTGTCAATCCTAGGTTAGGAGTGACAGATTTTTTTGTTTGAACACATAACTAATCAAATCAAAAACTTAACTGATTCTGTATACTTTGTACTTTGTACTTTATACTTTATACTTTGTACTTCCTTATTGAATCAACTCCCCGCCTTCTGGTCTGCCATAAACTCTAATGTCCATTTTGACCGTGGTCAGCATCGGACTTACAAATTTAACTTCGTGATTTGGAGTAGCTGGTTTATTGTTTTCAACATTGTACCAAACCATGGTTTCTGGCAAGTATAAATCTTCGACTTCTTGCCAATTACTGTAATTGATAAAATGTCATTGGTTGTTTTTTTCGTTTTTACCATCTATCCTTTTATAAGCCAACCAAGTCATCCTATGAGAATCTTTATCATAGTACAAAATGTACTGATCATCAGAAGAAGCTCCAACACCGTTTTCGTGTGATATTTTAACCCCTGGATAAGTCTTTCCTTCAAAAGTTAAAGGATCAGCTTCCGCATACATTGTGCCATCGTCAGAAACAACAAAGGGCATCGCATAAAAATGAAACATTGAATTATAGTAAGACTTAGGATCGCCTTCAAAGGCGTGTTTTTCTTTATTTTTCATCCACAAAACCTCCCCGTCATATCCAATTGTGTTTTTCGGCATTTCTATAAGCGCATAACGGTCTTTTAAGTCGGTAGTGGTAATTTCATAACCTCCAGGTTTTTCAACCGAAAATTCTAATGTTTCCATTTCATTCCAGACGTCAATCCCTCCGTGAGCGTCAAAAACCTTTGTCAAATTTTCAGGATAGACGCTTGTAGTCACATCAAGTTCCTCTTCAAGATAAGGCTCAGTCTCGTTTTTTGATTCGGTAGATTTGTCCTTACATGACACCATAACGACAAGTATGAGTGATAAATAAAAGATTTTTTTCATAATTGATTAGTTTACATTTCCATATTATGGAAATCATTTTCGTTCAGTTTTATGTTTTAACGATATTACGTTTTTTAAATTATAAAAAAATAAATTATGAAAATTCAATTGATGCAGATAAGCCAAGATTTTCTAAGTCTAAAGGACGTTCGAGTGGATTCCCGCGACATTCGTGATGAAAGATCATAACATTTCAATATCAATTTACCTTGTCAATTTCTTTTAAATAATGTAATTGTTCTTTCATATTCAGTAAATTTGCGAGAGCAAAATACTACTAATCTGTGAATAAAGAAATAACGAGCGTTCAAAACCCTTACATTAAGGAGCTTTATCAACTCAAAGAAAAATCTAGGGATCGTAAAAAATCGGGACTATTTTTAATTGAGGGTGCACGGGAAATCGGATTAGTGATAAAAGGCAACTATAACCTTGAAACCATCTTGTACAATCCTGAATTGTTTTCCGAATCACAGTTAAAAAATTTGACGACACAGCAAGTAAAAATTATACAAATCTCGAAAGACGTCTATCAGAAATTGGCATATAGAGATACCACAGAAGGTGTTATTGCCGTCGCCAAAGCAAAATCTCACGATTTAAATAACATCATGTTCAAGTCTGAAAACCCTTTAGTTCTCGTAGCCGAAGCTCCGGAAAAACCTGGAAACATCGGTGCCCTTATGAGAACAGCTGATGCGGCAAACGTGGATGCGGTAATCATTGCTAATCCCAAAACGGACCTATACAATCCTAATATCATTCGAAGTAGTGTGGGCTGTGTTTTTACAAATCAAATTGCTACAGGATCAACTTCTGAGATTATCTCATTTTTAAAGGAACAAAACATTGCTATCTTTTGCGCTGATTTACAAGCTTCCGAAATTTATACTACACAAGACTTTAGGAAAGCCACTGCCATAGTTATGGGCACTGAAGCTACTGGATTAAGTACTGAGTGGCTGGAGCAATCCACCCAAAACATCATCATTCCCATGCAAGGCGAAATTGACAGTATGAATGTTTCGGTTGCCGCGGGAATCCTTATTTTTGAAGCTTGCAGGCAGAGAGGTTTTAATTAATATTCTCTCGCAAAAGCGCTAAGACGCAAAATTGATTTACTAATTAAATACTGCTTGCCCGACCGTAGCTTCAATTAAGGCGGGAGGACTGAAAAATATGACTTCCACTACTCTTTTCTATATCATCATCGCCATCATAATCATTGATTTTTTGGTTGGTAAAATATTGGATGCCTTAAATGCTAAACGTTATAATGATCCTATTCCTGAAGAATTAAGAGACGTTTATGACCAAGAAGAATATCAAAAATCGCAGCGTTACAAAACCACCAACTATAAATTTGGATTAATCACCTCTACATTTTCCTTGGTGGTTACCTTAGTCTTTTTAGGATTGGATGGGTTTGAATTTGTGGATAATATTGCACGTAGCTATAGCGATAATCCCATCATCATTGCACTGATCTTTTTTGGCATCATCATGTTCGGTAGTGATCTTCTTAATACGCCTTTTGCCTATTATCAAACTTTCGTAATCGAAGAACGATTCGGATTTAACAAAACCACGAAAGCCACTTTTGTTTTGGACAAAGTCAAAAGTTTGCTCATGATGGCAATTATGGGCGGGGGAATTTTGGCATTGATCATTTGGTTTTACCAAGTAACGGGTACTTACTTTTGGTTATTCGCTTGGGCATTGGTAGCGGTGTTCAGCATTTTCACCAATATGTTTTATGCGCGACTTATCGTGCCTTTATTCAACAAACAAACACCTTTGGAAGCTGGCAAGTTAAGAGATCAAATTTCCGAGTACGCTAATTCTGTTGGTTTTAATCTCAATAAGATTTTTGTCATCGACGGCTCCAAGCGGAGCACCAAAGCCAATGCCTATTTCTCTGGATTTGGAAATGAAAAACGAGTTACCCTTTATGACACTTTGGTCAGTGATTTGGATGATGAGGAAATTGTTGCTGTTTTAGCCCATGAAGTAGGACATTACAAAAAGAAGCACATTATTTTTAATCTGATTGCCTCACTTTTACTTACAGGATTAACGTTGTTTATCTTATCTATATTTATTTCAAATCCGTTGTTGTCCAATGCGCTTGGTGTTGAAATAGCCAGTTTTCATGTGGGACTGATCGCTTTTGGTTTGCTTTATTCGCCAATTTCTGACCTTACCGGTTTTGTGATGAATCATTTTTCCCGAAAGTTCGAATATCAAGCGGATGATTATGCCAAAAACACTTATAAGTCTGAACCATTGATCAGTTCTTTAAAAAAGCTCTCGAAAAACAGTTTGAGCAATTTAACACCGCATCCCGCTTATGTTTGGGTGCACTATTCACATCCAACCCTTTTGGAACGGGTTAGGAATTTAAGAAAATAATAAGAGTGTTACTTAGGTGTGCCTTTAATACCACTAATCTCAAATTTTTGTGCCTATTTATTATAAATTTTATTAATTATTCAATAAAAAAATGAAATTTTCAAAATATATTGACATTATTAATAAAAATATGACCTCCATCGATAATATCCAAAAATAATTTATAGAAATATTGTTCATCAGAGTCTTATGGATTTAATCAAAACAAAAAGCTACATTTGTAGGAACAAAAACATCGTAAAAAAAACTTGAATTAGGCGCAATAAACTCCTTCCATTCTCTTATTTAAAATAATTATTACACCTTTATGAAAATTGTATTCTTAGCTAGATATTTACCCGCAGAAGGTTCGACAACACATATGTATGCAGCGGCCAAAAACCTAATAGAGAGAGGTCATCAGGTCTACATCTTTTCAAGAGGTCCAGGAAATGACCCAAGTGCTATTAATATCTTTGAAAAAGCTAAATTAGATGGTGTTCAATTTGTAAAACTTCCATTTCCCTTATTTAATAAAATAAATTTATTTACGCGATCTCAGCAACTCGCAGCTTATGTTTTTGTGACTCCCGTGACTCTATTTCATTTGTTTACACTTAAACCTGATGTAGTTCATGCTCATTATCCTGTTACAACTTACTTAGCTTCGATATATAGATCCTTGACTAAAAAAAAGTTTATTGTCACACATCACATTACTGGCATCCCTAAACATGTTTTTAACAGAAAAGCGGATTATGTTATTGCTATTAGTAGAGAATTAAAAGAAGATTTAATCTCATCTTATAAATATGATCAAAACCAGGTTAAACTTATTTTTAATGGGGTAAGAGACCAAAAGACCAATCAAGAAAAGAACAATAACTTAAGCTTAAGAGAGACTTACGGAATACCAAAGGATAGGGTTCTTTTTGGTTTTGTTGGCTCTATTAGCCTTCGAAAAGGCGTTGACATTATTATAAAGGCCTTCAGCCAGTGCAAAAATTTAAAAATTCATTTGATCGTTCTGGGCAATGGCGACACTAATTGCTTAAATCAATTGATAAAAGATCATCAAATTGAGCATTTGGTAACTTTGGTTCCTTTTAGGGACCCCGCAGATATTTATAGCATGATGGATGTATTGATATTACCCTCTAGACAAGAAGGTTTTCCGTTAGTTCCGTTGGAAGCTATGATGATGAAAAAACCAGTAATAAGGTCAAATATTCAAGGTGCTGATGATCAAATTATCGATGGCGAAAATGGATACCTTTTTGAATCGGAAAATCACTTAGAATTAGCTCATATAATTGAAAAAATCGCTTTAGACCCAGAAGTTTTAATTGATTTAGGTAAAAATGCATACCAACATGCAGCATCTAATTTTTCTGAAAACTCGATGATTGATAAAATGTTGGAACTTTACGATTTGACGACCTAAGTACTAATTTTTAACACACTTCTTTGTCAATAACTTAGTAGTTTTATAAATCAGTATTCTACAAAATCTCTACATTTACTAATATGAACAACTCCATATTGTTGAGAAACGTCTTTCTTAAACGCTACTCCTTTTTTAAAAAATTAGGAATAGGAATTTTAGTTTTAACCATATTTTCCTTTTTTAATTGTCAAAAAAAGTTGGAGAAAGAAATAAGTAACGAAGAATCTTTTCCAAACATTATCTATGTCCTAGCAGACGATTTAGGCTACGGCGATATTGCAGCATTTAATCCCGATGGAAAAATAAAGACACCTCATTTAGATCAACTTACCAAGGACGGAATTAAATTCACTGATGCCCACACCTCTTCCGCCGTCTGCACCCCAACACGATACAGTATTCTAACAGGGAGGTATAATTGGCGAAGTCCTCTCAAAAGCGGCGTTTTGACGGGTGTTTCTAAAGCACTAATTCCAAATAATAGAACTACGGTAGCTTCTTTATTACAGAAAAACGGTTACGAAACCGCGTTCATTGGCAAATGGCATTTGGGCTGGGACTGGGCTTTAAAACAAGGGGACTCTGTGGGAGGAACGGGGTGGAATGCCGAAGATTTTGATAATATCGATTTTTCTAAACCCATAAAAAATGGACCGAAGGAATTGGGCTTTACATATTCTTATGGACATTCCGGCTCTTTAGACATGGCGCCATACATATATGTTGAAAACGGAATGCCAACAGCCATGCCCAATAGGGTCGAGAGGGACACAACAAAGTATGGTTGGTTTCGAGAAGGCCCCACCAGTGCTGATTTTATTCATAATGATGTCACTCCCAATTTTTTCAGAAAATCATTCAACTATATTCAAGAAAAAGCAAAAGAAAAAAAACCATTCTTTTTGTATTTGGCGTTGCCATCACCACATACGCCAATTTTACCTATTGAGGAATGGCAAGGTAAAAGCGGCATCAATCCTTACGCAGATTTTATGATGCAGATTGACAATCATATGGGCCAGCTTCAAAAAGTGATTGAAGATGCTGGCATTTCAAAAAACACCATAATTATATTTACTAGCGATAATGGGTGTTCTCCACAAGCTGATTTAAAAATTCTGGCAGAAAAAGGGCACGATCCAAGTTCCATTTATCGCGGTTATAAAGCAGATATTTTTGAAGGTGGACACCGCGTACCGTTTATTGTAAAATGGCCAAATAAAATAAAGCCGAATTCTGTGTCAGATCAAACCATTTGTACTACTGATTTATTAGCAACGGTTGCAGATTTAACCAACACAAAATTAAAAGACGATGAAGGCGAAGATAGTTTTTCTATGTTGCCATTATTTACGAATGCTAATACGGAAAGGTTTTTACGTGAAACCACAGTACACCATTCCATAAATGGCAGTTTTGCCATTCGAAAAGGCAAATGGAAATTGATTTTTTCTGCTGATTCTGGTGGATGGTCAGACCCCGTCCCGGCACAGACTCACAGTTTTGCATCTCCACGGGAATACCAATTATACGACTTAGAAAACGATCCGTCAGAAAAAAACAATATTTACACCAATAATCTAGAAACCGCCAAGGAATTAGAAAAAATGATGGTTGATATTATCAGAAACGGACGTAGCACGAAAGGTAAAAACAAGCAAAACGATGCACCGATAAATGGTAATGAATGGCAACAAGTTGAGAGATTTAATTTGTGAAGTACCTTGAATTTTTCCGAAATCTAAACAGTCAAGTGAACAAATTTCCATACCTAATCATTAGAGGAATTAAATGTGTTTAAAGCAAATTTTGACGGAAACAACCCAATAATTAGAGATTAACTGGAAAATCAACATTGATTTTAAGGAATGCAGTACTCTTCGTAAATAAATAATATAAACTTCAACAACTAATTATCGCAAACCTATCTTTGGGTCTGCTCCAAGAATCCGATAGTTTTAAATGAAATAGAGATTAATAAACAAAAATGAAAAAGTTGTTTCACGAGTCCTAGTGGGATGTAAAACAATTTCTAAATGAATAATTTGGGGCAGATTATGGGAAATCAGCAAAGTACAGACGATTTCTAGAAAAAATCGTAAACAACACCAATAGAATGTCAGTGATCATTCGTGTTTTTACCAGTCGTCAAATATTTGCAAAAATATGGGTCATGAAAAAAATAGTTCAAAACTATATTTAAGATAAAAACGGTATATTTTAAAGGATTAACTAATTTTACATTCACAATAATGAAACCGATGGGATGGGCATTTTATTATTAAACATGCTTTCACTTGGAACAAAACCTTTATAAAAAGTAGATGAGATTTCATACTATAATTTCAGAGTTTAGAGATAAGCTTGAGAGTTCACAAGGTAAAGAGGACATAACGAAAGCGGATATCGATGCATTTTACAATAAACTTGATAACATTAATTTTAGCTTTGTTTTATTCTCTAAATATTACCAAAAATTCATCGCTAATCTCAATCGTTTAAAACCCCAACCAGAAGATAAAAATCCGGATTTAACTCTTTTGAGAGTAGCTCTCGCAGAAAATGAGTGGAAACCAACAACCCCTTTTTCTATTTTCGTTCATCATCTAAAGTATGATAATAAAATAACTTCAAAAGCATTTATTGCCTACCAAAAAAGACAAAACCGAAAGAAATTAAATGCGCCTGTAGCGACGACAAAAGAAGTTGAAAAGCCGAAAAAGTCTGAAAAATGGACGCGGGTTCCGATACCAAGACATCATGCCAAAAAATAATCTTAAATTTCCTGTCTTCCTTAGTTCAATGACTTTATTTTATGTTTAAGCATGATGTAAAGAGAAGATAAATATGCGTAATGTGGAAATATAAAATACGTGAACGAGTAAGAAAAATAATTCCAAACATTAAACATTTACAGGCCCTTAAAACGGCAAGGCAATAGATTCCGGATCCACAAAATCTTTAGTATATGGATTTTCAAGAAAGCTAAGTGGCGGCTTTTGAGGCATCAAAATATCATCTCTCTCAATGCCATACACCTGCCAATAATTGGAAAGCAACTGAGCAAATACCTCCGGATCCCATAAGCCGAAAGCAGGTGGTTTCCCATCGGTATCAACTTCTATGGTAATTCCATCGTCTTCGGTTTTGATTTTATATTCAGGTTTGAAATTTAATATATAATCTGAATAATGAAATCTCGCGTACAACTCTTCAAACTGAACCGGATGCAAAACATGACCTTCCATTTTATCGAGTATCTCTTTTTGATTCTCCCCAATGACGCCATTATCTTGTAAACATGCCACAAAACCAAAACCATTGACTCCAAAAGAGAACATTAAATTAATAGTATCATCACGATAGCTAAAAATATCAGCAGAATATTTCAGAGGAAACACCACGATACTCCATGGTTTTTTCCCAATAAAAGATATTGGCTCTATTATGGACTGTAGCATTAAATGGAAGTGCCCAAAACGCTCTTTGAGAACTGGCGAAAGATAAAAATCCTTCCCCCGCTTGAGTAAATGGTCTCTTTCATAAACCATCTCGTAGTACAACAAACCATAGACCATTCTGCCCGTCCATT
Organism: Flavobacteriales bacterium; assembly: GCA_038243395.1. GTDB lineage: Bacteria > Bacteroidota > Bacteroidia > Flavobacteriales > Flavobacteriaceae > Gelidibacter. Next base: position 19,604 of record JBBSRC010000002.1, read on the forward strand.
GAAAAAGCAACTCTTGATCCAATGACGCCATGCCTTCATAGCCATTTTCATAGGCCGCCTTAATTTTCACATCCAAATCCTCAAAAGCGTTTTTAACCTCAAGAGAACACGGCAATTTCAGATCCTCGTAATGATAAGACTTGGCTTTATCCATCATCTCCACCCGTTCGGCTCCAAACTTAAAATGCTCCATCAACCACTCCGGGAAAACGGTCATTTCTTCATTGGTCAAAACTCCAGAAAGGAAGCAAAAATGCTCGTCAAAAATTAAATCTTTAAAAGGATTAAAAAGCAATTGGGACATAACTATTCAGAAAAATAAAGGTTGTAAATGGTTGGCAAATATAACCATAAACTCTGGTTTACATTGTTGAAGTAAGTTGGAGATTATAATAGAATGACATTTGAAAGTGCATGTTCACGCAATTGTTAATGCATATCTTTTATAAATATTGCATTTACAATTGAACACAATGCATCAGATAATGATCAGTAAAAAAGCATTTAAATAATAATTCGGATCAGATAAATCAGATTGAGTTGAAGAATATTTAAAAATAAGATTAGCGTAGCTTTTCACTCAAATATTTCCAATACCGTTTTGGAACATGCTGGACATGCAGTTTTATGTTTTTACGGGAAGGGATATTAGTACTTTCAAAATAATCCTGCCATAAGGTCTGAAATTCAATTTCCGAAGTTGTAAAAAAATCAAGAGTGGTTTTTGTGGGATCATAATTGTCTGGCAAGGACAGTTGCATTACCTCTACTCGAGTCAAATCATAGTACAATCCATACTGACGTTTCAAATCATAAATGATCCACTTTTGGTCGGCATATCGTCTTTCAAAATGTTTTGAAATGAGCGGCAACACATCAAAATCTGGTTCTATATTGGCGAAATATATACCATCTGTAGTTAATTTGAAACGGACAAAGGCTTCCATACGATGTTTTTCTCTACCAACACTTTTAGCGATCTGTGAGACTTTAAGCACCGTGTCATTAGAAAAATCAGAGTCAATGTGTATTTGACTTTTAAAAGCCTGTTGGATATAATCCAGCAAAAGGGATTCAACTTGCGTTTGCTCACTTAAGAAGGCATTAAACAATCTTGAACTTCCTGTTGCTGATGTGTTGCTCTTTATACCTTTCCATACCCGATCCGCTTTTTCTAAATCAGTCGGGATTTCGGTCGAATTCCCGAACAGTGATTCCTGAACATGATTCGGTCGTTGAAAAGTGACGGAATTTAATTTGAGCTCATAAACATTAAATACACAAGTTAGGAACCCATCAAAAGTTCCATCATAAATAAGTGTATGTTCTTCACTGATGAGCATTTATTCAAATAAATTCAATTGTGGACTTAATAGCTTCTCATATTTGCTTGAAGAATTTTGTAAAATCATAGATTTCAACTGTGGCCCAGTTAGATCACGTCTTTCAAACTCCCTAGAATCACAAATGAGGAAGTATTTTGCCCTATTTAACGCCACGCCCATTTTTTTAAGATGATCCCAATTCAATCTTCTAAACTGTCGGGCCTGAAGAATTTTATGCACAGATTTCATGCCCAATCCTGGAATTCGCGCAATCATGAACTTGTCTGCCTTATTTACATCTACGGGGAAATATTCCATATTCCGCAAAGCCCAACCTAATTTAGGATCGACATCCAGATCAAGATTTTGATGTTCATTGTTCAAGATTTCATGCACTTCAAAACCATAAAAACGCATGAGCCAATCAGTTTGGTACAATCTATTCTCACGCAACATGGGCACATCTGTACCAATCTGTGGCAAACGAGAATCATAACTGATCGGAATATACCCAGAATAATAAACCCTTTTTAAATTGAACTTTTTGTAGAAATAGTTTGACGTCCACATGATTTGCTGGTCACTTTCGCCACTGGCGCCAATGATCATTTGTGTGCTTTGACCTGCCGGTGCAAACTTCGGCGTGCTTTTGATAATTTTCTTTTCAGATTGGTATTGAATGATTTCATTTTTGACCTTAATCATCGGTTTAATAAAATCTTCGCGCTTTTTTTCCGGAGCCAATAATTTCAAACCTTCTTTTGTAGGGATTTCGATGTTGACGCTCAATCTATCGGCATAAAGACCTGCTTCTTTCATCAATTCATCTGAAGCTCCAGGAATGGATTTTAAATGGATATAACCATTGAAGTTCTCTTCCAAACGTAATTTTTTCGCCACAGCAACCAAACGCTCCATGGTATAGTCCGCACTTTTAAAAATACCTGAACTTAAGAAAAGGCCTTCAATATAATTGCGGCGGTAGAAATTGATGGTCAAATCCACCACTTCCTGAACTTGGAAAGCCGCCCGCTTAATATCATTGCTCTTTCGCGTGACACAATAAGCGCAATCAAAAATGCAATAGTTGGTCAGCAAAATTTTCAATAAAGAAACACAGCGGCCATCTTCCGTATAAGAGTGGCAAATGCCCATGCCTGTAGCATCTCCGAGACCTTTACTTTTATTATCACGCTTACTTCCGCTAGAAGCACAAGAAACGTCATATTTTGCAGCATCAGCAAGGATTTTTAATTTTTCTTGAGTACGTTCAAACGACATATAAAAGGAAATTGATGGATTTATAAATTCGAACAAAGTTAGATTATTTCATCCAAAATTCTTGACGTTATAGCGCCAATGATTGATTTAATACCCGAAGGTTTGAATGTCCGTAACAAAGTTTTTTTCAAGATAAAAACGACAGAGAATTAATTTACATTGAAAAATTTCAATTTAAAATTGCTAGAGATTTTATTTTCAGATAACTAGGAGACACGAAAAAACTAATATTATGTTCGATCTGTTAGTGCAGGAAACGAACAATTTCTCCGAAAAAATCATTGCTCATTTCCTTTCTTTGTATTACATTTAGTTTATGACAGAAGTTGATATAGAAAAGGAAAATGCTGCCATTGCAAAAGCCTACAAAGAGTTACTTAAAGTAAGTTACCAAACCCTTACCGTTGCCGATAAAAAACTGATAAGACAAGCCTTTGATGTGGCGGTTGATGCGCATAAAAATCAACGCCGAAAATCTGGCGAAGCTTACATTTTTCATCCTATTGCGGTGGCCAAAATTGTCGCTCAAGAAATTGGACTTGATGCAACCTGTATTGCTGCGGCATTATTGCATGATGTCGTAGAGGACAACCCCGATTATACACTTGAAATCATACAAGACAAATTTGGTAAAACCGTGTCTCGAATCGTGGACGGATTAACCAAAATCGCCTCGTTGAGCAAAGAAACCGACGTGTCAACCCAAGCCGAAAACTTCAGAAAAATGCTTTTGACGCTCAATGATGATGTGCGGGTTATCATTATCAAAATTGCCGACCGTCTCCACAACATGCAAACCATGGATTCCATGCGCACGGATAAACAAGAAAAAATAGCTTCAGAAACCCTGTACATATACGCGCCTCTCGCACACAGGATCGGACTCTATAATATTAAAAGTGATCTTGAAGATTTAGGGTTAAAATATACCGAACCGGAAGTCTATGACGACATCCACAATAAAATTAAGGAAAGTAAGGAGGAGCAGGATGCCTATATCAAAGCGTTTTCTAAAGTGATTGTCGATTCTTTAGATAAGGAAGGTTTGACTTATACCATTAAAGGGCGGCCAAAATCCATTTATTCCATCCGAAGAAAAATGCTTAAACAAGGCGTTTCTTTTGATGAAGTCTATGACAAGTTTGCGGTAAGAATTATTTATAAATCGGATTTTGCGAATGAAAAGTTTTTGGCTTGGAAAATCTATTCCATTGTAACCGATCACTTTATTCCTAACCCTATTCGGTTACGGGATTGGATTTCCTCACCTAAATCGACGGGATATGAAGCCTTGCACATTACGGTAATGGGGCCAAAAGGACGTTGGGTTGAGGTTCAAATTAGAAGCGAGCGTATGAATGAGATTGCTGAAAAGGGATACGCTGCGCATTACAAATATAAAGAAGGCAATGCTGAAGATGCTTTGGACACTTGGATTGACAAACTCCAGGAAGCTCTGGAGAGCAACGAAACCAATGCCGTCGATTTTGTGGAGCAATTTAAACTGAATTTATACTCTAAAGAAATTTATGTGTTTTCTCCTAAGGGCGATTTAAAGTCACTGCCAAAAGGTGCGACGCCATTGGATTTTGCTTTTAGTGTCCATACAGAAATCGGCATGAAAACCAGAGGTGCAAAAGTGAATGGTAAACTGGTGCCTTTAAGTCATGAATTGCAAAGTGGCGACCAAGTAGAAATATTGACCTCAGAAAATATAAAACCCAACAGCAACTGGTTGGATTATGCGACGACATCGAGAGCAAGAAGCAAAATAAAATCCTCTTTAAAAGATGAAAAGAAGGAAGTCGCTGTCGATGGCAAAGAAATTTTAAGACGTAAATTAAAGCAGCTTAAAATCAGTTTAGATGAAAAATCCATCAATGAAATGGTGGTGTTTTTCAAACTAAAAACGAGTTTAGATCTCTTTTATCGCGTGGGTATAGGCTCAATTGACAATACCATGCTTAAAGATTACGCCTCCTCACGGAGTAACGCTTTTATGACCTATCTTAAAAGCAAGATCAGGAAGCCAACGGTCGTACAAAACATTGATAAAGACGAAATTACCGCCAAATATGATATGTTGGTGTTTGGTAAAGAGGAAGAGAAATTGGATTATAAACTCTCCGCTTGCTGTAATCCCATTCCTGGTGATGAAGTTTTTGGATTTCTGACCATTAATGAAGGTATAAAAATTCATAAAAAGAATTGTCCAAATGCTTTAAGTCTACAATCAAATTATGCCTACAGAATCATGCAGGCCAAATGGATTGACTCTTCTCAACAAGAATTTGCAGCACAAATAACTTTGTCTGGCATTGATAATATGGGCTTGGTTAACAACATCACCAAGGTTATCTCGAATAATATGCATGTCAATATGAAAAGTATTAGTTTCCAGAGCGATGACGGTATATTTTCGGGGAAGATCAACGTGATTGTTCAAAATAGTACCATGTTAAAAAAGCTGATGGAAAATCTAAAAAAAATTAATGGTATTGATAAGGTCACACGAGTTTAAAAGATGTAAATTTGCCCCGAACTTTCGGGATCAATTATGAGTTTAAAAACAGAACATAGCAATCAGGAAATAGTTAAAAATGTGTTTACCACTTTTTTGGAAGGCAAAGGACACAGAAAAACCCCAGAACGCTATGCCATACTACAAGAAATTTACGATAATGAAGAGCATTTTGATATAGAATCACTCTACATCAAAATGAAAAATAAAAACTATAGAGTAAGTCGTGCTACGCTTTACAATACCATTGAATTGTTATTGGAATGCTCCTTAGTACGCAAACATCAATTTGGTCAAAATCAGTCACATTATGAAAAATCGTATTTTGACAAACAGCATGATCACGTTATTTTAACAGATACTGGAGAGGTCTTCGAGTTTTGCGATCCAAGGATTCAAATCATAAAAAAAACGATTGAAGAAGTTTTTAACATTACCATCTCTCACCACTCATTATACTTTTACGGAACAAAAAACGAACCACCTAAAGAATCTTAAAATGGCAGTAGATTTACTACTAGGATTACAATGGGGCGACGAAGGCAAAGGAAAAATTGTCGATGTGCTGACCTCGAAATACAATATTATTGCACGCTTTCAAGGTGGCCCAAATGCTGGACATACCTTGGTTTTCAACGGCAAAAAACACGTGTTACATACTATTCCTTCAGGAATTTTTCATGAAAACACTGTCAACTTAGTTGGTAACGGGGTTGTGATTGATCCTGTCATTTTCAACAAAGAATTGGACAAACTTGAGGAACAACATGTGGACTATAGAAAGTCCTTGTTGATTTCGCGTAAGGCACACATCATTTTGCCAACCCACCGTTTACTTGATGCCGCCAGCGAGGCCTCTAAAGGAAAAGCGAAAATTGGTTCTACGCTTAAAGGTATTGGTCCAACTTATATGGATAAAACTGGTAGAAATGGGATTAGAGTTGGCGATCTTGAGATGGCCGATTTTAAAGATAAATATCGTGCATTGGCCGATAAACATGAAGCCATGATTGCCTTTTATAATGTCGATGTTCAATATAATTTACAAGAACTGGAAAATGAGTTCTTCAAATCGATTGAAGTTTTAAAAACATTGACGTTTATAGATTCTGAGGAATACTTGCATCAAGCTCAAAAAGAAGGAAAATCAATTTTAGCGGAAGGTGCTCAAGGCTCTTTATTAGATATCGATTTTGGAACCTATCCTTTTGTTACTTCTTCAAACACAACTGCCGCCGGTGCTTGTACCGGATTAGGTATTCCACCTAATGAAATTGGCGAGGTGTTTGGTATTTTCAAAGCTTATACCACTAGAGTTGGTTCTGGACCTTTTCCTACAGAATTGTTTGATGAAGTTGGCGAAACCATGGGCCGTGTCGGGAACGAATTTGGCGCAACTACTGGGCGTTCACGTCGTTGTGGCTGGTTGGATTTAGTAGCCTTACGTTACGCTTGTCAAGTTAATGGTGTGACTAAATTAATTATGATGAAAGGCGATGTACTTTCAGGTTTCAAAACCTTGAAAGTATGTACCGCTTACAATTATAAAGGGAAAGAAATACACCATTTACCTTACAATATCGAACCAGAAAATGTCACTCCTATCTATACGGACTTTAAAGGATGGAATGAAGATTTAACTGAAATGACTGAGGCCGCCAACATGCCCGAAGCTTTGGTCGATTATATAGAGTTTTTAGAAAAGGAACTCGAAATTCCAATTACGATAGTTTCTGTTGGTCCCGATAGAAAACAGACGATTATAAGATAAACATTTTACATGTGAACCTGCTTGATCCCAAAGCAGGTTCACATTTTTAAATAGCGTCAGTAATGTAGTTTATAGTTCTAGTCGTCATCAGTGATACGCAGTGAAATTCTCGACCGAAAATCTATATAAGTAAAATAGAGACCCTTAATTTATGTTAACGCAAAATAACGCTTAATTTAAAGAGTTACTTTAAAAATCATCTGTCACACATTGAGAGCCATACATATTTTCACGGTATTATTTATAAGCTTAGGTTTTTCCGCTCTTTCACAGACCCAAAAACTCAAGAAAATACGTGTAGAATATGCTGGATTTGTTGATTCTGACAGTCTAAGAGGTCCTGGTGTTTCTGTTTTCACAAGAGACAATACCCAACAAGTTCATTTTACTCACGAAGGCATCAATTTATGGTGTGACCAAGCTGTATATTACGAAAAAGAAGACTTTATTGAAGCGTATAGTAATGTGATCATGAAGCAGGGCGACACCATTAATATGAATGCAAAATATGCAGAATATAGTGGTAAGACCCAATTGGCATTTGCCAGTGGCGATGTTGTTTTGACCGAACCAAAATCGGTTTTGACCACTGATACCCTTTATTTTGATCGTATCAAACAGCAGGCATTTTATCAGAGCAAAGGCAAAGTTGTGAGAGATTCATCAGGAACCATCACAAGTCAAATTGGTCGGTACTATATGAATATTAAAAAGTACCAATTTGTTAAAAATGTTGTTTTGGTCAATCCACAATACACTTTAAACACCGAACATCTCGATTTTTACACAGAAACAGGCCATGCCTATCTTTTTGGCCCGTCCACCATTGTCGGCGAAAACAATACCATCTATGCGGAGCGTGGTTTGTACAACACCAATAATGACACCGGCTATTTTGTTAAAAACTCCAAAATCAATTATGAAAATCGAGTTTTTGAAGGCGACAGCATGTATTTTGACCGGAAAATTAGCTTTGCCTCGGCAACTAACAATATTATAGTTACCGATACGATCAATAACAGTGTCGCTCGCGGGCATTATGCCGAAATCTGGCGGGCCAAGGATTCCGTATTCATTACCAAACGCGCTTTGGCCATTACCGTTCAAGAAAAAGATTCCATCTATATGCGTAGTGATACGTTGATGGTCACGGGAAATCCTGAACACCGCATCACTAGAGCTTATTACAATGCTAAAATATTTAAAAGTGATCTGAGCGGGAAGGCAGATTCCATCCATGCGGACCATAAATCGGGATTGACACAGCTCATTAATTTGGGTCGCTACTCCTCTATTGACGCTTTCACAGTTAGACGCCGGCCTATTTTATGGAATTTGGGCAATCAGATGACAGGCGATACCATTCATCTTATCTCAAATCCTAAAACGGAACAATTAGACTCGCTGCTAGTTTTCGATAACGCTTTTCTGATCAGTGAAGATACCTTGAGTAAAGGCTTTAATCAAATCAAAGGATTACGACTTGTCGGTCTGTTCAAGGATAATGATCTTTATAATGTGGACATTATAAAAAACGCAGAGGTTATCAACTATTCAAGAGATGATAATCAGGAATTAATTGGCATCAACAAATCAAAATCCGGAAAAATCAATCTTAAAATTGAGGAAGATTATAAAATTATTACCTTGATTGATCAAGCTGATGGCGATATTTGGCCGGAATCAAAATTACCTGAAAACGCACGAAAATTAAGAGGATTCGATTGGCGCGAGGAAGAACGTCCGAAAAGTGTTGACGATTTATTTAAGGACGATCCACCTTTAGAATTACCTATAATTAAAGGTCTGGGCGATTATGTTCCCCAAGAAGATTTCTTTGATGCTGCCTTAATGGAACGCGTTGAGAATGCAAAACCAAAAGACGCGAAAAAAGATGAGGAACAAAAAGCAGCTCGCACCATCCCGAAACCAGTTCTTCAAAAAGCCGATTCAACTAAAGTTAATCCGTTGCAAAAACTGAAAAAAAATAACAATTAAAATGACTAGTGATTTTTTAGATTACCAAGCACAAACAACACCACATCCTTTGGCAATGGAAGTTTCACATGCGGAAGGTTGCTATGTTTACGATACCAATAACAAAGCCTATCTTGATTTTGTTGCTGGTGTTTCGGCTTGTAGTTTGGGACATCGCCATCCCAAAGTGGTCGATGCCATTAAGAATCAGTTAGATAAATATATGCACGTCATGGTATATGGCGAGTATATTCAAGAACCTGCGGTGGCGCTCGCAAAATTATTGGCGCAAAATCTACCCAAATCATTAGAATGTACGTACCTCGTTAATTCAGGAACCGAGGCGATTGAAGGTGCCTTAAAATTGGCTCGCCGTGCAACGGGCAGAAGCCAAATCATCGCTGCGCATCATGCTTATCATGGCAACACTATGGGATCAATGAGTGTGATGGGTTATGAAGAGCGCAAACAGGCGTTCAGGCCACTCATTCCAGATGTAAATTTTATTACGTTTAATAATATTGACGATTTAAATCAGATTACACCTAAAACTGCTGCAGTCATCCTCGAGACGATTCAAGGAGGCGCCGGTTTTATTGAACCATACGGCAATTATTTGACCAGAGTCAGAACACGTTGCGACGAAGTAGGCGCTTTATTGATATTAGACGAAATTCAACCAGGCATAGGACGCACTGGAAAACTATTTGGTTTTGAGCACTTCAATTGCATTCCCGATATTTTAGTTACAGGAAAAGGACTTGGAGGAGGCATGCCAATTGGTGCCTTTACAGCTTCAAAAGCCATGATGCATACGTTACAGGATCGACCTAAATTAGGACATATTACAACCTTCGGTGGCCATCCCGTAATTGCAGCTGCAGCCTTAGCGACCGTGAAAGAAATAATAGAGAGTGATTTAATGCCCCAAGCACTGGAAAAAGAACAACTATTGAGAAAGCTTTTGGTGCATCCCTTAATTTCAGAAATCAGGGGTCGCGGATTGATGTTAGCCGCCTTAACCCCATCTGCGGAAATTGCAAATGAGCTGATTTTAAAGGCACAAAACAGAGGTTTGATACTTTTTTGGTTGCTTTTTGAGCCTAAGGCAATTCGCATTACACCGCCTTTAACTATCACAAATGATGAAATCATCAAGGGATGTGAGCTTATTATCGAAATTTTAGACGAAATCTCGTCATAATTCCTTAAGTTCAATTGTGGACTAAGTCATTGTTCATCAAAGACCCAACGATTACACACAAATGCTGTTAACTAATTTGTTGAAAAGATTCCTCTTTAAAATCCCTTTTCTCTAATGTTAGCGTTACATTTAAATCAACGAACAATAAAATGTGCTTATGGAGTTCAGTCAACATGACGACGACAATAATTATTCGCTAACCAAGTTTGAATCTATGTTAAAAACAAACGATGTGTTGTTTTTTGATTCAAATGAGTTTGAAAATATCATTCAATTCTACTTTGAAAATGGTCGCATTGCCCGTGCAAAAAAAGCTATCAAATTAGGATTGGAACAGCACCCTTCATCGATAATTTTAAAACTTTTTCAGGTTGAAATTTATGTTCTCGAAGATAAATTGCCGCAGGCAGAAAAGCTGTTGGATGCCCTGTATGTTTTAGAGCCTTCGAACGAGGAGATTTATATTCAAAAAGCGAATATTTTATCCAAACGCGATGAACATGAAAAGGCGATTGACACGCTGAAAATCGCTTTAACCTTAACCGATTCAGATGAGGACGATGCCGATTTATTTGCGTTGATTGGCATGGAGTATCTTTTTATGGACCAGTTTGAAAATGCCAAAAACTATTTCATCAAGTGTTTGGACTTGGATATAGAAGATTACTCCGCGTTATACAACATCGTTTACTGTTTTGAATTTTTAGACCTTCACGAAGAAGCTATTGATTTTCTGAATCGTTATTTGGATAAAAATCCGTATTGCGAAGTGGCATGGCATCAATTGGGTAAACAATATTTTACTTTGGAAGATTATCCGAAGGCCTTGGCAGCATTTGAGTTTGCCATCATTTCTGACGATACCTTTGTAGGTGCCTATCTTGAAAAAGGCAAAGTCTTGGAGAGAATGAAAAAGTATGAAGAGGCCATTGAAAATTACAATGTGACCTTAGCCCTTGATGAACCTACCTCTTTTGCCTTATTAAGAATTGGTAATTGCTACGAAAAATTAGGTGCGGACGATTTAGCCGCACAATATTATTTTAAAACAGTACATGAAGATCCCTTGTTGGATAAGGGCTGGATTTCCATTACCCGATTTTATAATAAAAAGAAAGATTACCAAAAAGCACTTTACTATATCAATAAGGCCATTAATATTGACTCTGATAATGTGAAGTACTGGAAACTGTACGCCCAGATTAACCATCGTTTGAATTTTATTGAAGAAGCAGAACGCGGTTATAAAAAAGCATTGGATTTAGGCAATTATGAATTGGACACTTGGCTGGAAAGATCAGACGTGCTCATTGAGTTAGGCGAATTTGAAGCTTCCGCACTTAACCTCATTCAAGCCTCTGAATTTTATCCTGAAACCGCAGAAATTGAGTACCGATTAGCCGGAATCTATTTCAGCATATTAGAACATGAAAAAGGGCAATACCATCTGAAAAACGGAATGCTGCTCAATTCGGAATTTTCTTTTATTATAGAAGAATTGTTCCCACTCATTGCCCAGCACAAAATGGTGGTAAATATTATTTCAAATCCAAAAAAAACCTCCAAGTAAATTTATATATCTTTACGTTTCTTATACGAAAAATAAAAAATGCAAAGACGCTTTTCAGATTATCTATTCATTTCACTTAAAGGGATTGCTATGGGAGCAGCCGATGCTGTTCCTGGAGTTTCTGGTGGTACCATCGCTTTTATATCCGGGATTTACGAAGAATTAATTAATACCATTAGCGGTGTTAATTTAAGTTTATTGACCACATTCAGAAAGCAAGGTTTTGCCGCTTTCTGGAAACAGCTCAATGGTAGTTTCTTACTGGCTCTTTTAACAGGAATCATTATCAGTTTTGTTTCTTTTATGAGACTGGCGAAATTTTTAATTGAACAACACCCAGTCCTTATTTGGTCGTTCTTTTTTGGACTTATTGTTGCAAGTGTGTTTTTTGTCGGTAAGCAAATTAAAATATGGAATTTGGGAATTATTGTATCTTTAATCTTCGGAACTCTTGCTGCCTATTATATCACAACATTGCCTTCAATGGCCAATAATGACAGTCCCGTGTTTTTGTTTTTTGCAGGAGCAATCGCCATTTGCGCTATGATTCTACCTGGTATTTCAGGGTCATTCATTTTAGTGATTCTCGGTGCTTATAAAACACTTAGTGACGCCCTACATGCTTTCGATTTTAAAAGAATATTCATTTTTGCTGCCGGAGCGCTTGTTGGATTGTTGAGCTTTAGCCATGTTTTAAAATGGTTGTTTAAACACTATAAAAACACCACTTTAGCTGTATTGACGGGATTTATTTTTGGATCTCTGAACAAAATATGGCCTTGGAAAGAAACTTTGACAGTTTTAGAAAAAGCAACGGGGCAGATACTTCCTGTCTCACAGATGACCGAACTGGGTACGATTGAAGTTTTTCAAAGACAAATTAATGATTTTGAGACTTTAAAAATGGTGTCCGAAAAAAGTGTAATGCCCTTTCATTATTCTGAAATTAACAACGGTATTGACCCACAAATAGCATTCGCTTTTGGCCTTATGGTTGTAGGATTTTTAACTATCTTCATCCTTGAAAAAATAGGATCCAAATCTACATAAATGCAAAGTACCAGAACCTTTACTGACAAATTTTTCCTGGTCATAAAAGGCTTGGGAATGGGTGCTGCAAATAAGGTACCCGGAGTTTCTGGTGGGGTCGTTGCCTTTGTGGCAGGGTTTTATGAAGAATTTATTTATTCGCTACAAAAAGTTAACAAAACCGCTTTCAAACTTCTGTTGAATGGAAGGTTTAAAAGCTTTTTCCATTATATAAACGGACGTTTTTTAGGTCTGCTTTTCTTGGGAATGATTGTCAGTTACTTCAGCATTTCCAAATTATTGGACTATTTTCTGGTCCACTATGAACTGTACGTGTGGAGTTTGTTTTTTGGAATGATCATTGGATCGATTTACTATATCAACAAAGATTTCAACGAATGGAACTATCGAACCTTACTCTCTCTTGCCATTGGCATTATTTTAGGTCTTAGTGTCAGTTTTTTGGATCCTGCAAAAGAGAATGACAATTTATTTTTTGTGTTTTTTTGTGGAATCATTAGTGTTTCAGGGATGACTTTACCAGGTTTTTCGGGATCTTTTATTCTGATTATATTGGGTAATTATGTGTTGCTGTTGGTAGATTCTGTCAATGCACTTTCTGATACTTTTTATGAGCTTATTGTGGGCGATTTTAGTGTCTTTCAGAACTCCGAACGGATAAGGATGCTCCAAGTATTAGCTGTATTTTCTTTAGGCTCAGTGGTCGGATTAGTTAGCTTTTCACATATCTTAAGTTACATTCTCAAACATTACAAAAGCGTTACCATTGCCTCTATCATCGGCTTTATTGTGGGTTCGTTAGGTGTAGTTTGGCCATGGAAAAAAACCATTTATGGATTAACGGACGATGGTGGATTTGCCGTTGATTCAACCGGTCGCAAAGTCATCTCAAATTATGAACGTTTCATACCAGACCTAAGCAGTGAAACCTCTTTGGCAATCATGTATATTGTTTTAGGTATCGCCCTTGTTCTAGCTTTAGAATGGTATGCACAAAAAACCAGAAAAGTAAATGTCTAAATTCGGCCTCATCGGTAAAAATATCGATTATTCATTTTCCAAAGCTCACTTTACAACAAAGTTTATAAGTGAAAAATTGCCCTATTCATACGAGAATTTTGATATAAAAGATATTTCTCAATTTCCTGAAATCTTAAAACAAAACACTAATATTTTAGGTCTCAATGTCACCATTCCCTATAAAGAACAAATTATTCCATTTTTAGATGGACTCAGCAGAACAGCCTCCAAAATAGGCGCTGTAAATACCATAAAGTTCCATCCGTCTGGAAAGTCGGAAGGATTTAATACTGACTATTATGGGTTTAAAAAATCCCTTGAGGCTTACTTAAAACCACATCATAAGAAGGCTTTGATTTTAGGAACAGGTGGCGCATCAAAAGCCATAGCTTATGCCTTGAAAAAGCTCAATATTCGTTTTGAATATGTATCTAGATCAGCTAATCCCAAAGCCAAATACTTGTACAACGATCTGACAGAAGAGATCATTAAAAACCATCAAGTTATTATCAACTGTACCCCTATCGGAACACATCCAAACATCAATGAATGCCCCGATATTCCGTACGACGGTATTACGAAAGAACATCTGCTTTATGATCTTATTTACAATCCTATCCAGACTAAATTCTTGATGTGTGGAGAACTGCTAGGTGCTACCATATGTAATGGCTCAAAAATGCTTGAATACCAGGCAGAAAAAGCATGGGAGATTTGGTCCAAATAAAAATTGCTAAAATCTCCTTTCTCTTTTGTAATCTAAGGGGTTGTTAGTATATTTACTTCTTTACAACAGTAAGAACTTTAATTTTATGACAATGTCAGAGAAAGATAACCTGCAAGATGCAGATGGAAACGAGAATATAAAAGATGAGGCTATCAATTCTATAGAAACATTAGCTGAAAACCAAGACGCAACTACCGAAGAAAACGCTCAAAAAGAACCTATCCAAACTCAAGATCTGGTAGAGGAGACAGTTGAAAATCCTGAAGAAATTACTTCGGAAACTCCAGAGAATGAAGATGTATCAAATTCAACTTCTGACGAATCAAAGGAGACAGAAGTTGAAAAAAACGCACCTATATTAGAAGCAGCAACAGCGAACAAGAAGGATGCCTTTGTGGATGAAATTGAAGAGTCCAATGCCGAGGATGCTGAAGACGAAAGCAATGTGGAGCGTCATACTTTAGAAGAGAAAGATTATTCTGTCCTGACGATGGAACAATTGTCGGATGAGCTTGAATCCTTATTGAAAAACAAAAAGGTACAAACCATAAAATCTCATGCAGAAGAGATTAAAACGGAGTTTAACTCTAAGTTTTCAGAAATTCTTGAAGAAAAGAAAGAGGACTTTTTAAGCGAAGGAGGAAATGAAATCGATTTCTTTTATTCCAGCCCTTTAAAGAAACATTTCAATTCGCTTTACAAGGATTACAAAACCAGTCTTAATGCCTATTATAAAACCTTAGAAACTAACCTCAAAACCAATTTAGATAACCGGTTACGGATTATTGAAGACATTAAAGGCCTCATCAATGTTGAGGAGAACATCAACACTACCTATAAACATTTTAAAGATTTACAGGAAGAATGGCGTATTGCTGGTCCAATCCCAAGAGATAAGTATAACAATGCTTGGAATACCTACCACCATCACGTGGAAATCTTCTATGACTTTTTGCACCTCAATCGCGATTTGCGCGACATGGACTTTAAACATAATCTTGATCAGAAACTTAAAATTATAGACCGTGCTGAAGAATTAGCAAAAGATGACAATTCCAACCGAGCCTTTAGAGAATTACAGGTACTTCACAAAATGTGGAAGGAAGATTTAGGTCCTGTTGATAAAGAACATCGTGAGGTTATATGGGAACGGTTTAGCAATGCTACCAAAACTATCCATGAAAAGCGTCAAGCCTATTATGTTGATGTTGATAAGGCGCACGAAGCCAATCTGCATAAAAAAGAAGCCATCATTACAAAAATTGAAGAAGTAGCTCAAGATGACTCGAGCTCTCATCAGGCATGGCAAAACAAGATAAAGGTTATTGAAGGTTTACGCACGGATTTTTTCAATGCGGGAAAAGTTCCAATTAAGCAAAACGAAGCCACTTGGGCAAAGTTTAAGGGTGCTGTAAGAACTTTCAATAAGAAGAAAAACTCGTTTTATAAAAACTTAAAAAAAGACCAATACACCAATTTACAAAAAAAATTGGATCTGATAAAAATAGCGGAGGAAAATAAGGACAATGATGATTTTGCTACGGTCAGTCCCTTGATGAAGAAAATCCAAAATGATTGGAAGCATATTGGTCACGTTCCCAGAAAAGACAGTGATAAAATTTGGAAACGCTTTAAAGCAGCTTGTAATCACTATTTCGACAAGGTAAATGCAGAACGTAATGCAGCCGACCAAGAACAGGTTGACGCCTTTGATAATAAAACCAAACTGCTCGATTCCTTAAAGGATCTAAAATTAAGTGGCAATCCAGAACAGGACTTAGAGACGATCAAACAAAAAACAGAAGAGTGGAGCGCTTTAGGACAAGTGCCGCAAAACAAACGTTTTATTGAGGGTAAATTCAATAAAACTCTTGATGGCTTATTCAATAGCTTAAAACTGGACAAGTCCGAAGTAGAAATGATCAAATTTGAAAACAAATTAGAGCATCTTTCACAGCCTGATGACACGCGACTTTTGGATAATGAACACCACTTTATCCGTAAAAAAATTGACGAGGTTAGAGGCGAACTCAATCAGCTTGAAAATAATTTACAGTTCTTCTCAAATATAGATGAAAGCAATCCGTTGGTAAAAGACGTGTTGAAAAACATTGAAAATCACAAGGAAAACCTTGCAGTTTGGGAAGAGAAATTTAAGAAGTTGAAAGAACTGTATTAGTAGACATCTTCGAAAGTTTAAAAGCCTAATCTTTCCATTTGAAAGGTTAGGCTTTTTTTATTAAAGTTATATTGTAGAAAGTAATAACGAAACACAAATGGCTGTAAAAATCAAATCCTACCTGTAAAAACAGGTAGGATTTTGACCCCTAACTAAACTAAATTTTTAATCTTAATTAATACCGCTTAAAATATAATTAAGATCACCTACTTATGATTATGAAACTAAAATTAAGTTCCAATCTATTATATATACGTCACAACTCTTGTATTTGGATTACGAGATTGAAAAGAAATTATATTTTTTTAGCTTCTTCCCAATAAACATCCATTTCAAATAGGGTCATTTCTGCCAATGGTGTATTGATTTCCTTAGACTTAGCCTCCAAATATTGAAACCTTTTGATGAATTTTTTATTTGTGCGTTCTAAGGCATTTTCTGGATTTATTTTTAAAAATCGCGCATAATTGATGATGGAGAACAAAACATCTCCAAGTTCACTTTCCATTTTATCGGTATTGCCACTGGCAACCTCTACTTTCAACTCATTGAGCTCCTCTTCTACTTTTTCGTAGACTTGTTCAGGATGTTCCCAATCAAATCCTACACCAGCCACCTTATCTTGTATCCTGTTGGCTTTTACCATAGCAGGCAAACTTGTGGGCACACCCTGAAGGACGCTAGTTTTTCCTTTTTCCCTTAACTTGATCTGTTCCCAATTGCGTTTAACATCTTCTTCATTTTCCACCTTCACATCACCATAAATATGTGGATGACGTTCAATAAGTTTATCACAAATACTATTACAGACATCGGCAATATCGAAATCATTAGTTTCACTTCCAATGCGCGAATAGAAAACAATATGCAATAACACATCGCCCAACTCTTTTTTTACCTCGTCCAGATCCTTCTCTAAAATGGCATCGCCTAGTTCATAAACTTCTTCAATGGTCAAATGCCTTAGGGTTTCCATAGTCTGTTTTTTATCCCATGGGCATTGCTCACGCAATTCGTCCATAATAGTTAAAAGTCGGTCAAAGGCTTGTAATTGTTGTTGTCTGCGTGTCATAAAATAAGATTTCTAGAAATTCAAAATTACGAAATTGAAGAAGGTAATGGTAGTTAATGCGTGATTTCTTGGAGATAGAACTAAGAATTAAGAATATTTATTAATAAAAACCCATGCCAGAAGGTTAACTAATTACTCTTTAGTTTATTTAAAAAGAAAACCCATAATTTTAAAATAAAATCATGGGTTTAATATTGTGGCAAATCAAGTATTTGTTCCTTGATGCTTAATTCCTACTAGGTTTTTCTAGCACTTGTATTTTTAGCGGTACCTCCTTTTTTAGAAGCTGATGCTTTTGGTGCTGCACTTTTAACGACACCTGGATTAGCAGTAGTTTTAGCCTGAGCTCCTTCTGCTTTAGCACCTTCTGACTTATCTCCGTCTTCTACTACCTCATCTAAAGCAGATAATAAGTCATTAGCCTGTAAAATATTATACCACTGAATTACCTTTTTGATATCACTTGGATAAACGCGATCTTCATCATAATCTGGTAACACCTCAAAGAAATATTCTTCTAAGGCATCTTTAGAATCTTTATGATTAATAGAAGTTTGTTTACCATCTTCTTTCTCACGAACCTTTTTCAAAACCTCGCGTAATGGAACTTCCTCAGTAAGTGTGTACATGGCAATTTCGCTCAAAACACTCACATTACTGTGAACATTAACCGTGATGCGCTTTTTGTCGAGCAACGATTCTGCCACAAAACCGCTTCTTGTTTGGGTCACAATTTTGTATAGCCCTGGTTTACCTGCAATTGATAAAATCTTATCTAAACTCATACTTTCTCTATGCTTTTTATTTTGAAGTTGACAAATATATACCTTTGTCTTTATATTCTAAAAAATTAACGTTTCTTTTTCATGGCAGGAAAACGCATCTTATAATCGACACTAATATTTCCTTTTGAAATATTACTCAACCTGCCTTTAATCAACCGTTTTTTTAAGGTTGATAGTTTATCTGTAAACAAAATGCCGTCAATATGATCATATTCATGTTGAATGACTCGAGCAACAAGTCCGTCAAATTCCTCAACATGAGTTTTAAAATCCTCATCCTGATATTGGATCTTAATTTTCGGTTTTCTGAACACATCTTCCCTAACTTCCGGAATACTTAAACAGCCCTCATTAAACGCCCATTCGTCTCCAATTTCCTCCAGCATTTCAGCATTTATGAACGTTTGCTTAAAACCCTCTAATTGCGTTCTCTCTTCCTCGGTCAAATCCTCATCTTCAGAAAAAGGCGTGGTATCAATAACAAACATCCGAATGGCAAGTCCCACTTGCGGTGCAGCCAAACCTACGCCAAATGCGTCATACATCGTCTCATACATATTGGCAATAAGCGCTTTTAGATTGGGGTATTCGGAAGAAATATCTTCGCATTCCTTTCTTAAAACGGGGTCGCCGTAAGCAATAATAGGTAAAATCATTATTCTTTAAATTTACGACTGCAAAAGTACAATTCTTATTTAGGAATTTATAAACTTAGGATAAAATTGTGAGTGATTGTGCCTACTGATTATACAAATAACTCTGAAGAATAATCGTGGCACTTATTTCGTCCACTAAGGCTTTGTTTTTACGCTGTCCTTTTTTTAATCCGCTATCAATCATGGTCTGAAAAGCCATTTTTGAAGTAAATCGCTCATCAACACGCTTAATCGGCATTTCAGGAATGGCGATGGAGAGTTTTTTTAAAAAGTATTGGATGGAAGTTTCACTTTCAGAAACTTCATTGTTCATTTGCTTAGGTTCCCCAACAAGAAATAATTCTACTTTCTCTTTGGAAATATACTCCTTTAAAAACGGCAATAATTCTTTAGTTTCTACAGTAGTCAATCCTGAAGCGATAATTTGAAGTTCATCGGTTACTGCAATACCAGTGCGTTTGGTGCCATAATCAATTGCTAAAATTCTTGCCATACAACCACTTGCCTTTTGACTCCGCTCAAGGTAATCTATCAGGAATCTTATTTTAAATATATTATTTTGACAAATTTACGGCAATTAATTTAGGGACAGAAGTGTTTGTTTGTAAATTAATTAGGGACTTATTACATAAAGAAGCGTCGATAAACCACAGAGTTACACTGACAGATATTTGAATATTTTATTAAATATCTGTATAACAAAATTTGGGCAAATGTATTCAATCAGCGTTCCATAAAAAATGCTGTCTCACTAAAAAAATCAATTACGATACATTCTTTTCCTAACTGAATTTAAGGTTTATCTTTGTGTGAATTTAAATTTAACCATGAAACAACTACAACAAAACATAGAAAACGCCTGGGAAAACCGTGAATTACTCTCAGATAAAGTGACCATTGATAGCATCAGAAGCGTCATCGATCTTTTAGATGAAGGCACCTTAAGAGTAGCTGAGCCTACTGCCAATGGTTGGCAGGTAAATGAATGGGTAAAAAAAGCAGTTGTGCTCTATTTCCCTATTCAAAAAATGGAAACTTTTGAAGTCGGCATTTTCGAATATCATGATAAAATTCCTTTAAAACGTGGCTATGCAGACAAAGGTATACGGGTGGTTCCGAATGCCGTTGCGAGACATGGCGCCTACATTAGCAAAGGTACCATATTGATGCCTAGTTATGTCAATATTGGAGCTTACGTTGATGAAGGCACTATGGTAGATACTTGGGCCACGGTTGGAAGTTGCGCACAAATTGGCAAAAATGTACACTTGTCTGGGGGTGTTGGCATTGGTGGTGTTTTAGAACCGCTACAAGCTGCTCCAGTAATTATTGAAGACAACGCTTTTATTGGCAGTAGATGTATTGTAGTTGAAGGGGTTAGAGTCGAAAAAGAAGCCGTTTTAGGAGCGAATGTGTGTTTGACAGCCTCAACAAAAATTATTGATGTTACTGGAGATAAACCAATTGAGATGAAAGGTATCGTACCTGCGCGTTCTGTTGTGATCCCAGGAAGTTATGCGAAAGAGTTTCCATCAGGAACCTTCCATGTACCCTGCGCCTTGATTATTGGAAAACGCAAAGAAAGTACGAACAAGAAAACATCTTTAAATGATGCATTGCGGGAATATAATGTGGCGGTTTAATTCTAAGCTTTAATGATTTCACAGAAAATGAACACGAATTGATGTCCTAAAGTTAAATAGCATTAAAACATAAATAATAAATTTCGAATCATATTTCTGTTTTCGGATTGACCATCATTATAACAAAATTTACTTACTTTTTTCCAGATAAAATTTCCTTCATATAAAAAAGATTGAAGAGCCCATGAATTTAATTTGGTCCGTTGAAAAATTCATTTATTCTTAAAAAATATTTGCTATCGAAAGATGATTCTTTTCGTGAAGTTGCTGTTACTATGTAAATAATAACTTTAGATTTAACCGATAAAAATGGGCCAAAATAATTGATAATAAAATGCTTCACAAGTATAAAATCTAGTGAAAAATAAATGTCAATTATCCATGTGGTTTTTAAATGCATTACAAACTATAATGTTTTATGTTTGAAACCCATAACCTTGAAAAACATCACTAATGTATAAAGTCAAATTCACGCCATATCGAGAAAGTTTGGGCAAAATAATGCTACGACAAACGAAAGACGGAAAGGGCATTTCTTCTGATGGACGCTATCAATTTTATATTGATGAAGATATTGAGGAACCAGATTTTTGGGTTGTACAAGGGAAAGGTATTAGAGGAAGTGAATCCTGTAAAGTGGCTCCGGAAAATACCATATTATTAACAACAGAACCAAAATCAGTTCTTGTTTATCCTAAAGATTATATAAAACAATTTGGGACAATTTTATCTTGTCAAGAACAAACCAAACATAAAAATTTAATCTTAGGCCCCGCGATTCTTCCATGGTTTGTAGGTTTTAAAAGATCAAAAGATAATGAGATTACGTATTCATTAACTTATGATTATTTAATGAATAATAAAACACCGGAGAAAACCAAACTTATCTCTGTGATCACAAGCAATAAAGCTTTTACCAAAGGCCATCTTGAAAGAATCGAGTTTGTTGAAAAACTAAAGACCTATTACGGAGACCAAATTGATGTTTTTGGACAGGGATTTAATAGTTTTGATGACAAATGGAACGTTCTTGCTCCATATAAGTATCATATTGCTATAGAAAATTCATCCGAGAACTTTTATTGGACTGAAAAAATATCTGATTGTTTTTTGGCTGAAACATTTCCAATTTATTATGGATGTAAAAATCTCTCCGATTATTTTGATAAGGATTCCTTTCAGTCTATAGATATTCAAAATTTTGATGCTTCTGTTGGTGTCATCGATAAAATAATCAAAGAAGACACCTTTGAAAATAGACGAAATCAACTAAAAGATTCCAAAAATAAAGTACTTACCGAATATAATATGTTTGATTATGTTGCTCATTTATGCGATCAGATGAATCCAGATCTACCAAAAAAAATGGTAACGATAAACAAGTGTAACTCTTCAAAAGATTGGCAAAATTTATACAATTACGTGATAGGGCATTCACTATTTAAGTGGAAACAAAAATTAAAAGAACTAATTAGAGGCAAGTCTTCACTCTATAAAAAATAAGATTTTGACTTCGTTTTTTTAATATTTGTGTTTTAAAAACAAATCCATCTTATTAAAAATCAAATATATAGCTTTTAACCTTTAGCTTTTTTTTCACGTTTTTCGCTACTTCATCTTTCTCTAATAATAATTTTAATGTCTTCCTGATTACTCATTATTGTAATATTATCGCAACACCAGATCATAAAAACTAAGAATTTGGCGTCTTGCTGTTTTTTTAACCAATTTGGGATATTAAAAAGATTGTGTAAAAAACGTTATCGTGTATTGAATTATCTACAAAATACAGTGAAGTAAAGTCCACTTTCGAAAATCCTAGCAGATTTCTCCAAGGAGTTTTGTACTTTTATTGCCAAGAAACGAGACACACAACTGAGCTCAATAATAAGCGTTAGGCTCAATTGAAATCCTAATGGATAAATGTTTTTGACTTGTGAGTTGCACTCACCTGAAACTCAAATTCACTATTATTTTTAATAGATATATATATGTCTTACAAATTTTTAATTTACATCTCGTATAAGTATGCAGTACCTGTTGGAACTCCGTTGGAGGAGGAAATTATGTCCCGTGGAGATATTGTAAAATGGTTTAGTGATTCTGATAACGGCAAAGAAGGATTAAAAAACAAATCTAATGTACTTAACACGATTCAGGATGTGGTTGCTTATCAACCGGATATTGTTTTAGTGGCTACCGATGATTTTCCGGATTTTATTACTGGTTTAAAAGTACAAGTATTCCATGGTTTTTTATCCCAAAAAAGACCTACAGAAAAAAATGGAATGGATAGCCACTTTAGAATTAGAGGGTTTTTCGATCTATATTGTACACAAGGACCAAGTACTACAAGTGAGTTTACGCGACTTTCAAAAAAATTAAAATATTTTGAGGTTATTGAAACCGGATGGAGCAAAGTGGATCCTATGTTTACCTCAGAAAAAAAGATAGATCTGTCACTTGATAACACATCCAAACTTCCTACTATAATGATTGCTTCAACATTTACTAAGCGTTTAAGTTTGGCATATGACGATACGGTCTTTAACGAAATAAAAAGGCTCTCAACTACAAATGCCTATAAATTCATTATGGTTTTACACCCCAAATTGCCAAAAGAAATCGTTGAAAAGTGGCAATCTTTAACCAATGAAAATTTTACTTTTTTTGATACAACTGATTTAATTCCGCTTTTTTTCAAGGCTGATATCCTTTTTGCTGACACAACATCAGCGATTCAAGAATTTGTGCTTCAAAAAAAACCAATCATTACTTTTAAACATAGAATTGTCGAAGATTTTTTAATTGATATTGAATCTGTCAGTGCTTTCGAAACAGCTATAAAAAAAGCATTAGATCCACCAAAAGAACTGATGGATAAAATAGACGTTTATATTAACAACCTTCACCCTTATTTTGACGGCAAATCGAGTAAGCGCGTAATTGATGCTTGTATTTCGTTTTTACATAAGGACAAGAGTTACCTAAAAAACAAACCAATTAATCTAATCCGCAAGTATAAAATTAGAAAACGATTGAACTACTTCACATTAAAAAGTTTTAACGAACCTTACACTATAGAAAAACCATAAAACATCTACGTTATTAACAAAGACAATTTAATTTAATCTAATCCATAAATTGACACTTTCATAAAGTTGCGCCTTCATCATTTATGATCCTTACACCTTCTAAATATTTGCATCTTAAACTCTTGGAAACATTGGCTGTCTCTATCAAAATTATATTTACTTTCGATTATTGAATCTTCTCTTATATCATTTGCAATGCCTTGAATTGGGTACAAAAAAGGTTATTTTTGCACTACTTTAAAATTTCAAATAGTATCACCAAAGTTCAATGATTAAAATAACTGCGATAATTCCAACAGGAAACGAACGTCACAACATTGAAGCCGTTATAGCGTCTGTTGATTTTGCAGATGAAATCTTAGTTGTGGATAGCTTGAGTACCGATGGTACGTTTGAAAAAGCTCAGGAATTGGCAACAAAGGTTATTAGAAGAGATTTTCAATATGCTGCATCTCAAAAAAACTGGGCCATTCCGCAAGCAAAGTATGAATGGATTTTACTTTTAGATGCAGATGAACGCGTCACTCCAGAACTAAAAGCTGAAATTTTAGAAATACTTAATAATCCGAACCCAGAATTTGTTGCCTATTGGATAGGGCGTGTCAACCACTTTATGGGAGAACGTGTTAATTATAGTGGTTGGCGCAATGATAAGGTCATTCGTCTTTTTAAACGTGATCTATGTAAATACGAGGATAAGTTTGTGCATGAGGAGATTATTGCCGAAGGTAAAGTTGGATTCTTAAAAAACAAACTGATTCATTATACTTATGTTTCCTTAGATAACTATGTCGAAAAGATGAATAGATATGCAACCTGGCAAGCCAAAGATTATGACAAGAAAACAGGGAAATTATCGCTATATCATTTCGTCTTAAAACCATTTTGGGGGTTCTTCAAACACTATATTGTGCAAAGCGGTTTCAGAGATGGAGTAGTAGGCTTGACAATAGGTTATATGCAAGGATATGTAGTCTTTATGCGCTATGTCAAATTGTGGTTGATAAGGAAGAATAGGACGTAAATTTAAGAATGTGGATTTTGGAACTCGAATTTTGACGGATGACCGATGACGACGACGGAATTTTAAAAACCATTATCCATTTAAATCCAATATCTGTGAGATTTGTATTTCTGCGAGTAATTCAACGAAAAGTTTTAACGATTATGAAAGAGCTGTAAAACAAAATTAGACAAAGAAGAAAAAGTTTTATAAATCATTTAGGTTCATCCATGATAATTATTTTTATCATAAGAAAGAGCCGAGATTATTTACAAAAAGCAACATTAGAATTAGAAAAATTATGCACAAAGAAATTATAAATGCAGTACAAGTTTTAAAAGATGGTGGCCTCATACTCTACCCCACCGATACGGTTTGGGGAATTGGCTGTGATGCGACCAATGCGGAGGCTGTCGAAAAAGTGTTTCAACTAAAAGAACGCAAAGACAATAAAGCACTGATCTGCTTGGTGGTCGATGATCGTATGCTGAGTAAATACGTGAAAGAAATTCCGAAAGTTGCTTATGATCTTTTCGACGTTTCCGACGATCCGATCACTATAATTTATGATGATGCTCAGAATTTGGCAGAAAATTTGGTCGCTGAAGATAAATCGATTGGCATAAGAATACCGAATGACGATTTTTGTTTTCAAGTACTCCGACGTTTTGGCAAACCCATCGTTTCAACATCCGCCAACGTCAGTGCCAAGCCAACACCGAAATCATTCGAAGAAATAGCACCCCGCATTTTAAAAGGTGTGGACTATATTGTAAATTTGCATCGCGAAAAAGTTTGCACCAAACCATCTTCAATCATTAAATTGAGTGCGAATGGTAAGGTTAAAATAATAAGATAACAAAAACTCCAAAATTCAATTTCCAAATTCCGATAGTCTATTTGGTATTTGGTACTTGAAATTTGAATATTATGGAATACCAAGCCTTAACTCATCCGATTTTCAAAATCATCTCCCAATCTGCAGAAGAACTAGGAATCGACGCTTACGTAATTGGTGGGTTTGTTCGTGACTATATATTAAAACGCGGACAACATAAAGACATTGACATCGTAGCTGTTGGAAGTGGTATTGCATTGGCCAAGCAGGTCGCAAAAAATATTCCTAACCGTCCTAAAGTTCAAGTGTTCAAAACTTACGGAACTGCTATGTTGCGTTACGAAGATATTGAAATCGAATTTGTTGGCGCACGCAAGGAATCCTATACTGAAGAAAGCAGAAATCCGCTTGTGGACATTGGCACTTTGGAAGACGACCAAAACCGACGTGATTTTACCATAAATGCCATGGCCTTAGATTTAAGCGCTTTAAATTTTGGCGACTTGCTCGACCCTTTTGATGGCCTGACAGATTTGGAAGCAAAAATTATTAGAACTCCATTAGATCCTGATATTACCTATAGCGATGATCCCTTACGAATGATGCGGGCAATCCGTTTTGCGACCCAACTTAATTTTATTATTGAGAAGGCATCACTCGAGGCCATTTCGAAAAATAACGAACGCATTAAAATTATTACCAGCGAGCGGATCGTAGTTGAGCTTAATAAAATTCTTGAAAGCGATATTCCATCGATTGGGTTCCTATTATTGGAGCAAACCGGTTTACTGGATTACATCTTACCAGAATTGACCACTTTAAAAGGTATTGATGAAAAAGAAGGACAACGGCACAAGGATAATTTTTATCACACGTTGGAAGTTGTTGATAATATTGCTCAACACACAGATGATGTTTGGTTGCGCTGGGCAGCACTATTACATGATATCGGTAAGGCGCCCACAAAAAAATTTAGCAAAAAAGTTGGTTGGACTTTCCATGGACATGAGTTTGAAGGCTCAAAAATGGTCTATACTTTGTTTAAACGCTTGAAAATGCCATTGAATGACAAGATGAAGTTTGTTCAAAAAATGGTATTTATGAGCTCTCGACCGATTGCCTTGGCAAACGATGTTACTGATTCTGCTGTAAGACGTTTAGTTTTTGATGCGGGAGATTATGTCGACGATTTAATGGTATTGTGTGAAGCAGATATCACAACGAAAAACCCTAAGAAATTCAAAAAATATCACAATAATTTTAAACTTGTTAGGGATAAGATTGTTGAAGTTGAAGAGCGCGACCAAATTCGGAATTTCCAACCCCCAATTTCCGGCGAAGAAATCATGGAAGCCTTTGGTCTCAAACCATCTCGAGAAATAGGAGTGATAAAGGAAGCGATTAAAGAAGCAATTTTGGAAGGTAACATCCCCAATGAACATGCAGCGGCTTATGAGTTGATGTTGGCGGAAGGGAAACGACTGGGGCTAAGTGAGGTTTGAAGTTCTAGGTTTGAGGGAGGTATTAGTGATTAAGATTATAGTTAAATAAATTAAAATTGACGTTCAAGTTCATTTTCAATTCGGTTACTGAGCGTAGTCGAAGTACGGTTACCGAGCGTATTCAAAGTACGGTTACTGAGCGTAGTCGAAGTATCAAATTCATTTTTAATGACAAAACAAAAAGATAATAAGAAGGTCATTTACTGGCTACTTACAGGTTGTGCACTACTGTTTATTATGGTGTTAATTGGCGCGATTACAAGGTTAACGGATTCTGGCCTATCTATCTCCGACTACAAACTTATTACCGGTACCATTCCCCCTCTCAATGAAGTAGAATGGCAAAAGGCTTTCGATCTTTACCAACAATATCCTGAATTCCAGAAGCTGCATTCGCATTTTACACTGTCAGATTTTAAAGAGATTTACTTTTGGGAATGGCTGCATCGTGTCATGGGACGTCTCATTGGCCTAGTTTTCATCTTTCCATTTATTTATTTTTTAGCTACCAAACAACTGACCTCAAAAACTATCAAGAAATGTCTGGTTCTTTTATTTCTAGGTGGTTTTCAAGGTTTTTTAGGCTGGTATATGGTAAAAAGTGGTTTAGTAGATATGCCAAATGTGAGTCATTACAGATTAGCGGCGCATTTAACCACAGCATTTTTAACTTTTGCAGCAACGCTTTGGGTGGCTTTAGATTTAAAATTTCCAATTAAGAAACCAATCGATAAAAATTTCAGGAACCTCATCATTCTTGGCTACGTTATTCTTTTGATTCAAATCATTTATGGTGGTTTTGTGGCTGGTTTAAAAGCCGGACTATTGCACAATCATTGGCCCTTCATGAACGAAGGAAAATTCATCCATGAATCCGCATATGCCATTGACCCGCTCTATGTGAATTTTATTGAGAACCCAAGTGGCATTCAATTTGTCCACCGCACATTTGCTTATGTAGTGGTAATAATTATTGCCATCATCTGGTATCGCGCCAAACAATTGACTTTAACTAAAGTGCAGGATCAAAGTATAAATAGCTTGCTCATCCTTGTCGGCTTACAATTTTTATTAGGTGTCCTTACCATCATTTATGGCGTTCCGTTATGGTTGGGGGTTGCACATCAAATTGGGGCATTTTTCCTATTATCGGCAATGACATTTACATTACATCGCTTTAGTAGATAGTAGAAAAAGGTTTAACTTTGTAAATTAAATTTTAAAAATGGTTTATAGATTCAGAATAGTTCTTGACAATGACACCGAGGATGATGTTTTTAGGGATATTGAAATTCTTGAAACAGACACTCTCGAAGATCTTCATAACAGCATTACTCAAGCTTTTGGATTTGATGGTATTGAAATGGCCTCTTTTTATTTAAGTGACGACGAATGGAACCAAGGCGAGGAAATCTCCATGTTCGATATTAGTGAAGGATATGATAAGGTTAGATTAATGTCAGAAACACCAATCAACGATGTGTCTGATGAAAAGAAAACCAAGTTAATCTATGTGTATGATTTTTTCAGCATGTGGACTTTTTATGTGGAATTAGCAGAAATCGTTGAGGAAATTCAAGGCACTGATTATCCAAACCTAATGTTTGTACACGGACAAATCCCTACTGAAGCACCTCAAAAATCATTTGAAGCCGAAAATGCAGATGATGATTATGATGAGTTTGACGATGATTTTGATGTAGATGATTATGAGAACCTAGATTTTGATGAGAATTGGAATTAAGAAATATTCTTTATTATGTATTGGTATTATTTATTATTGTTGTCTGATTAGATTCTAAAGTACATTTTACCACATCAGAATATAGATTTATAAATCTATTGTTTTAAGACCTAAGTATTCAGTAAAGCAGCAGAAATCTGTTTTTATTTTTCATCTAAAGCAAGTCTATTTTCTGTATTCTAGTCTCTATATTCTTACTTTTTTTCTTCTATTTCAAAGATCGCATATTGACATTTTCGTAATTCCGTTGCACAAAATCGAGAGCATTTTTCACGATTTCCCCCATGTTTTTACTGCGTTTGAATTTTAGATCTTGAGTGTACTCGAATATCTTCATTTTCAAAAGCATGATATGCTCTGGTTTAGATAGCGTATCAGCAATCATGCAATCCAATAATTCTTTAATCCGTTCATGATAACTGATCAACCGTTTGGCAACAATAGATCGTTCTTCCAATTTATATTGATCAATGGATTCTTTCTGAAAAAGTCCCTGCACCAATTGTACCATCGCTAAATTCTCCTTAAAAAATTGAGGGCGGTAAACATTAAACTTACCCTCAAAACTTTGTTGATCGAAATCTATGGCTCTTATTTTATAAACGACGTGGTCGAAATCATGTGTAGGTACGATGACATAATTATAAGAACGCATATCTCCTAAAAGCCGGATCATGCATCTTTCATTAAATTTTACAAACTCCTTGGCGATCTGCGATTTTTCCGATGGTGTACACTTGGGCAACATGTTTTTAATAAATTCGTCTCCAGGTATTCCTGCAATATGCTCTTCAATCAACGTATCTTGATAGACTAAAAAATTCAAGTTATATGGCGAAAGCATATGCTCTAATTCCAAGCCATAAATGCGCGAAGCATCTGCTTTTTTGACATATAAATAGCTGTAGTTATCATTTAGAATATTTCTAATCTTGACCCGGAACGGTTTTGAATTTCCGAAGGTGCAATAATCGATGGCATCCACATTTAAAAATGGAATGGTACGATCGTTACCATCTGAATGCAAAAGCGTATAGACCCTTTTTAAACTTAAATCGATTTCTTGTCTTTCAAATTCATTAAAATACACTCTTACCCAAAGGGTATCATTATCATCTTTATCATACAAAACAATTGAGCCTTGAAAGCGCAATAAATCGTCATAAAAAATGGGCAACTTTATATTTCTGTTGTATTCAGATAGATAATTGTGCAACATTTCGGTTATGGGATATGAAGGTTTGCGCAATGATATTTTAAGATCTTCCATACTGTCTAAGTTAACTCAAATGTAAAGTTTTTATATTTACATATGTAACAAATTTAAGCATCACTCGTCATACGTATAACTAATCAATCAGAAAACATCTTGGAAACAATTCTCACCATCAGCAACCTGACCAAAAAGTTTGGATATCTTACGGCAGTCAAAGATTTGTCATTTACGATCAATAAAGGAAATGTATATGGCATTTTAGGACCTAACGGAAGTGGAAAATCGACCACTTTGGGTATTGTCTTGAATGTGGTTAATAAAACTTCAGGAAACTTCAGTTGGTTTGAAGGACAAACAACAACTCACGATGCGTTAAAAAAAGTTGGGGCAATTATAGAAAACCCTAATTTCTATCCCTACATGACTGCTTATCAAAATTTAAAGTTGGTTTGCAAAATTAAAGGGGTTGAATATATTAAGATTGATGAGAAGCTAGCAATTGTTGGCCTCTTAGATCGAAAGGACAGCAAATTCAAAAATTATTCTTTGGGAATGAAACAACGTTTAGCCATTGCTTCTGCGCTACTCAATGATCCCGAAATCCTAATCTTAGATGAACCCACCAACGGATTGGATCCGCAGGGGATTCATCAGATCAGAACTTTGATCAAACAGATAGCGAGTGAAGGAACGACCATTCTGTTGGCATCCCATCTTTTAGATGAAGTTGAAAAAGTCTGCTCTCACGTGGTCGTTCTTCGTAAAGGCGAAAAACTATATTCTGGTCGCGTAGATGAAATGATTTCCAGTCATGGATTTTTTGAATTGAAATCTGTCCAACACGAGACCTTGTTGGCATTTCTTACAGACAATCCAGATTTTATAAGGGTAAAAGAAGATGGTGAACTCATTACCGCTTTTTTAAACGCACCTATGGATGCATCCACGTTTAATAAACTCATGTTTGATAAGGACATTACACTTTCGCATTTAGTAAAACGTAAAGAAAGCTTGGAAGAACAATTCCTTAAATTAACTGACAACAACTAAACAATCAATTTCAATCTTATGTTACGACTAGTCAATTTAGAACTGCAAAAATTACTTTTGAATACCGCGAGTAAAGTTTTGATATTCATCTCCTTTATTCTGCCATTTACAGTTTTGATTCTTTCATCCATAAAAATTAATTTCTTCGGGTTCTTTACTTTGGAATTGGGCGAACTTGGTATTTTTAATTTTCCGATTATTTGGCATATTACCACATTTTTTACATCCTATTTTAAGCTGTTTTTTGCCATTGTTGTGGTCAGTATGATCGGGAACGAGTATAGCAATAAAACCATAAAACAAAATTTAATTGATGGATTGAGCAAAAAAGAATTTATACTTTCTAAGTTTTATACCATCGTTTTCTTTTCTCTTTTGGCCACTGTACTAATTGGAGTGGGTTCTTTTCTCATCGGTCTTTATTATTCAAGTTACACCGAAGCATCAATTATCTTTAGAGAAACAGAATTTCTATTGGCCTACTTTGTAAAACTGGTCGGCTTTTTTAGTTTGTGTTTGTTCTTTGGAATGTTGGTAAAGCGCTCTGCTTTTGCTTTGGCATTTATTTTTCTGCTGTATATTTTTGAATGGATTATCTTTTCGATTGTACTAAAAGCGGCGAGTTTAGATATCGCCTGGAAGGTAAAGAATTTATTACCCTTGGAATCCATGTACAATTTGATTGACCAACCTTTCCAACGTGTGATGATGACTAAGTATCCTGAAAAAATTGATATGACCTACGATTATGCCGTACATTGGTATGAAGTTGTTATTGTCTTGGGTTGGACAGCACTATTCGTTTTTTTATCGTATTTGTTACTAAAAAAGCGGGATCTATAATCCATTGGATAGTAAATCCTATTGGTAATGACGAATTAAATGCTACTCGGATTTCCGCATGTTCTCATTTATTTTTTTCAATAAGATGAGCGTTTAGATAAATATTTTGACAGAAAATTGGAGAAGTTGCAAATAGAGATTTCTCAAAAATAAACCACAATAAACTAAAGTGCCATGCCAGCCAAAATTTCTTTTGTCCAGTTTTTTTTCTTTACCGGACTGAAAAGTCCGTTGCATTCGGATATCTATAATACATAATTTACGCCTGTATTTTCAGGAACCAGTGAATTTTACGAAAATTCGTAAGCCCCCCCCCTATCCATCAATATCGGTGAGAAGGATTGGCGAAGTCATCCAAGTTTTGCGGTAAAGGTATTAGAAACTAATCGAAATGCAGGAAATCACGTCTACCATATTAGGTTCTGGCGGGGTTCTAACTTCCTTTAAGATTGAAGATTATCTTCCGAAGCCGCTTTCTCTATTGGCATATCTGCAGGTTAAATTATCAGCTGAGCTCATCAAACAATAAGAACTGAATAACAAGGAGTCTCCAAACGTTAATTTATCGTGTACTTCATCGTGTTTTATTGCGTTTCATCTAATTGTTTTGTACTTTTCGCCCATAATTAAACCTACAGTACACCTCATATCCCCTCAATATGAGATAATGCTGACGAAATCTTAACCTACATAGAATGAAATCGTTCTCAATTTCCCTCCTTGCTTTTGCATGCATGGTGTGTACCAGCGCATTCAGTCAACAAATTGTTATTGACGACAAGTTAAGTGCTGAGCAACTTATCGAAAATCATTTAATACAAGGTTGTGTAGAAACTTCCAATATCGAGTCACCTATTAATGGGGCCATCAGCGGATTTTCGAGTTTTGGCTATTTTGAGCGAGGCAGCTCTAACTTTCCCTTTAAAAATGGCATCGTTTTATCCACAGGGAAGGCAAGTTCTGGCGGAAATGGAATTAAAGAAAAGACGCTGAATGAAGGAGATAAAAGTTGGGGTAATGATACCGATCTCGAAGCTGCTTTAGGTCTTTCAAATACTCTTAATGCTACAGCGATTGAATTTGACTTTTCATCCATCTCAAACCAAATTCAGTTTAACTATATCTTAGCATCAGAAGAATATTACGGAAACTTTCCTTGCGAAATTTCGGATGGATTTGCATTCCTTATAAAAGAAGCAGGAACTAATGACCCCTACGTAAATATTGCACTGATTCCAGGAACCTCAACACCAGTAAATACTAACACGATTCACAATGGTATAAATAATCAATGTGGTCCTGCAAACGCCGAATATTTTGAAGGTTATAATCTTGGTGACACCAATTATAATGGTAGAACGAAAGTCCTAACTGCTACGGCTTCTATTTTACCAAATGTCACGTATCATATAAAATTAGTAATTGCTGATTATCTGGATGAAAATTATGATTCAGCAGTTTTTATTGAAGGCAATAGTTTTAACTCCTATGTTGATTTGGGAGATGACATCATTACCTGTGCCGATCAAGTGACTATTAACGGGGATATTAATAATCCCTCGGCCATCTACTCCTGGTTTTTGAATGATACTCTTATTCAAGGTGAGAACCAAACCACCCTAACCGCTAACCAGTCAGGAACATATACGGTTAAAGTTGAAATTCCAATTGCAACAAACTCATGCACGATTGAAGACAGTATTGATATCGTGCTCAGCTCAACGCAAACTGCTGCACCAATTTCTGATTTTGAACTTTGTGATGATATTTCATCTGATGGTGTCGAATTTTTCGATTTTAACTTGAAAACTCCAGATGTGCTTAAATCAGTACCAAACTCTGATTATCGTATTTCTTACCACTTCTCATATGATGATGCGCTAAATTTTATAAATGAAATTGTCTCTCCAATTCAAAATTCGATTAATTATCAAGTCATTCATGTTAGAATTGAAGACACCATAAATGGTTGTATGGCCTATTCAACACTTAACTTGGTGGTCAATCCATTACCAGTAATAGTAAAACCTTCTGATTTAATAGGTTGTGCTGACGATATCGATAACGGACTTACAATGATTGATCTTACCCAAAAAGATGATGAAATCACTAATGGCGACAGCAATTTAAAAGTATCCTATTATCACACTCTTGGGGATGCTGATTCTGGAGAGAACGCCATTTCTTCACCATATAACAATAGATCACGTAATGAACACTTGTTTGTACGTGTTGAAAATTCGCTTACTGGCTGTTCTACGACTACTACGTTGCTTATAACGGTATTGGACAAACCGGTAATCAACACCACTCCTCATTTTATAGATGCCTGTGACCCGGAGCATGATGGTTTTGCCGAATTTGATTTAACCAGTATTACTCCTAACGTTTTGGGTGGCATTACTGGAGTCTCTACAAGTTTTCATGAAACTTATGACGATGCTCTTTCGGGATCTAACGCTATCGCAAATCCAAACAGTTACACCAACACAAAACAAAATGTACAGATTGTCTTTATTAGGGTTACTAATGATATATCGGGTTGTGCTTCTGTGACGCCAGTTGAAATCCACACCAACTTATTATTGACTGGCACCCTAATTCAAGACTTTTCTGTTTGTGATATTGAGGACGTTAATTTACCACAGTTTGATCTCAACGACATGGAAGAAACCATTGTAAATAATCTTCCCGATGTAACAATTGATTTTTATGAGTCTCCTGAAGACCAATCAGCGCAAAGTAATGCGTTAAATAAGGCACTACCTTACATACCATCACAACTTCCTAAAAAATTATATATCACTTTACGCAGCTCAACGTGTTCTGAAATTTCTGAGATAGAATTGATATTGAATCCTATTGTCAATTTTCCTTCCATAGGTTCCGTCACGTATTGCGATACAGATCAAGACCTCCTCACATCTATCGATTTAGGTAGTTTTTCAAGTGCAATTACCAATGGCGAAACAGGCTATAAAGTGCGATATTATAAAACAGAAATTGATGCAAGAAACGACAGCAACCGACTTCCAAGTTTCTATAAAAACCTAACACCAACTATAACCATTTACACGCGCACCATATCAAATGCAACAAGTTGTGCCGATGTTAAAAGTTTTGAAATTACAGTTTTACCAGCCCCAGAAACAAATCTTGCAGAAGACATCATCGTTTGTGATGCTGATCAAGACGGATTCTCTATTGTTGATCTCAGCGAAAAGATAAGTGAGATTGTTTCAGACACGTCAAATAGACTTATTACGTTTCACACTTCGCTTTCTCAGGCTGAAAACGGAACCAATGCCATCGTCAATGCAAGGAGCTACAAAGCAAAAACAGAAACTATTTACGCACGTGTTCAGAGTACTAAAATGGGAGAATGCCATAGTATTGAACCTATCAAAATTATTGTAAACACCTTACCTATAATCCCTGTAATTAGTAATTACATTTATTGTGAAGACGGAAGTGCTGGTTTTGGTGATTTTATTTTCAAAACTAAGGATGCTGAGATTTTAAAGGGACAAAGTGGAAAACAAGTTTCTTATTATTTGAATTCATATGATGCTGAAGCGAGAGAGAATTCGATTGAAAAATCCAAGGCATTTAGTAATACGTCTACCCGACAAAACATCTACGTACGGGTAGAAAACATTGCAGATATTACATGCTATAGTACTGGATCTTTCTATATTGAAGTAGGAACAAATCCTACATTCAATGCACCTCGCGACTGGTTTGAATGTGATGACATCTCTAACGATGGTCGTGGTATATTTGATTTATCTTATATAGTTTCTGAAATTAAAAAAGACATTAAGGAAAATTTAAATATAACGTTCTATGCATCACAAGCTAATGCCGAAAAAGCCTTTAATCCCTTACCTTTAGAATATACGAACATAAAAAATCCACAATTAATATTTGCGCGTATCGATAATGGTTCTATTTGTGCACCAATTACAACCTTCAATATTGGACTGACAAGAGCGCCAGAAGCAAATCCTTCAAAACCTTTAGTAATGTGCAGTCCAGATAATACAGAAAAATTGACCTTCGATCTTACCCTTGCAGAATTTGATATTTTGGATGTTAGACAATACAACCTCGACATCCAATATTATGCAAATGCCGCGGATGCTGATTTACAAACCAATGTTATCAAAACTCCGAAAGCTTATACAAACGTTTCAAATCCACAGATTGTTTATGTTCGGATTACAGATATCAAAACACATTGTTACTTGTCGATACCAATTGATCTGATTGTCAATTTACCTCCAGTTTTTAATCCAATAGACAAGGTTACGATTTGTGCCAACACTTCTAAATATTTCAATCTTACCGAGATAAACGATTTATTAATAAATGACTCTTCAAATATTGACATCTCTTATTTCAAATCACAAGCTGATGCCCTGTCAGGCGATAACGCTATCAGTAAGGATTATACCTATAAAACCTCAGCAGACAGATTTTATATCAGAATGGAAAACATTAATACCCACTGTTTTTCCGTTCATAACTTAATGCTTAAAATTGATCCATTGCCAATTGCTTACGCTATTCCTGATTTAGACCATTGTGACGACGATTTCGATGGTTTATATACTTTCGATCTGTCTCAACAGACGTCTAAAGTGCTTAAAAGTCAAGACGCCAATAAATTCAGCATTACTTATCATAAAAACATTGATGACGCCAAATTAGGAGAAAACGCTCTTAGCACGTTGTATGCTGCATCTGATATGCAAACAATTTATGTCAGAATTAAAAACAAAGTAACAGGCTGCTACAATACAACAAAGTTTAAAACCATTGTACATCCCCGACCTATAGTTGATATTCCCAATCAGGTTATTTGTGTGCTAGACGGCTCCATCGTGGTCAGTGCCAACACCTCTGATAAGAACGACACTTACCTATGGTCAAACAATGCAACGACGTCAGAAATTGAAATTGCCACCACTGAACTTGGAACTTATTGGGTACGAGTCACTAGCATTTTTGGTTGTGAAACGACAAGTAGTTTTGAAGTTATCGAGTCGGAAAGTGCAACGATTAATTTTACAGAAACTATAGATTTTTCTGATCCAAATAATATTACCGTTACTATAAGTGGTATTGGTAATTATATGTATGTCTTAAATGACAATAAACCACAAAAATCCAATGTTTTTGAACACGTTCCAATTGGTCCAAATTTGATTAAAGTGATTGATTTGAACGGTTGCGCCGAAGTTACTAAAGAAGTTATTGTCTTGGATACACCTAAATTTATGACTCCAAATGATGATGGTTACTTCGATACTTGGCATATTACCGGCGTCCATACCTTACCAGGAACTGTCATATTCATCTATGATCGTTATGGCAAACAATTGGCTTATTTAACTTCAACTTCTCAAGGTTGGGACGGTACACATAATGGTCAAAGAATGCCTTCATCGGATTATTGGTTTGTTGCTACTGTTAAAAAAGAGGATACTACTTTTCAGCTTAAGGGCCACTTTGCGTTAAAACGGTAAATTTAATTCTACGTGATCGTTTAGATAATAACAGTTCAGCTAGGAATTCATCCATCTCTACATAAAAATCCTCAAATCTGAAGATTTTTTGGTACTTTTGAAGCGTGAATTTCATTATTACTATCAGTCTACTCTTTATACATATAGTTTAAGTATCCTCCCAATGACAAAGAAATTATTTCTTAGCAATGTTGTATTTATAGTGTTCTGTTATGTGCTCAGTGCGCAACAGATTGCTACATCTAATACCATGTCATTGGATGCTTTGATTCAGAACACACTTGGTCAAGGTTGTGTGGAGATTTCAAATATTTCATCTACTATCAATGGATCTGTAGATGACATTTCAAGCTATGGACGATTCACAAAGGAGAATTCTAAATTTCCATTTCAGAATGGGTTAGTTTTGACTACGGGAAGTGTAAAATCCGCTGGCAATGAACTTAATACAGCCCCACTTAATGAAGGATCGACTTCCTGGGGTACGGATCCAGACTTGGAAATGGCATTGGGCGTTTCAGGAACCATGAACGCCACCTCCATAGAATTTGATTTCATTTCTGCCTCCAATGGGATATCATTCAACTATTTATTGGCTTCAGAAGAATATTTAGGGACCAATCCTTGTCATATTACGGATAGGTTTGCTTTATTAATCAGAGAGGTTGGCTCGGCAGCTCCTTATAGTAATATAGCTTTGGTACCTGGCACGTCACTTCCCGTAAACACTACAAATATTCGACCTAAAATTGACGGGTTTTGCCCTGCTCAAAATCCTGCCTCTTTTGAAGGCTACAACGTCGGCGACACCAATTATAATGGACGAACTACAGTTTTAACTGCCTCACACATAATTAAACCGAATGTGGCTTATCATATTAAAATTGTCATTGCAGATCAGAAAGATCCAGGTCTTGATTCTGCAGTTTTCATAGAAGGCAATAGTTTTAATGCGACTGTAGACTTGGGCCCTGATATTACTACCTGCGCCAGTTCCACAACTTTAAACACAAATCTTACAAATGCCACCTACGAATGGTTCCTAGATAACATTATGATACCAAATGCAAAGAGCACGTCGCTTAGTGTAACCCAATCTGGGATCTACAAGGTTCAAGCAACACTTCCATTGGGTAATAGCTTTTGTAAAATCGATGATGAAATTAGTGTCACATTAAATGTTCAAGAAACTTTAGATAATATTCCTGATTATGTTTTATGCGACGACCCGTCCACTATTGGCAAACAGCAGTTTGATCTTAAAAGCAGGGATGCTATAGTATTGGAAAGTTTGCCGTCTTCGAATGTATATGTTATTTCGTATCATTTAACTTCCGATCAGGCGAAAGTTGGAGAAAAACCAATTACGACAATTCAAAACACTGAGAATCCACAGAACATATTCATTAGAATTTTTGATCAAACCAACAATTGTGTGTCTCTATCGGGAGTCAAATTAATTGTGAATCCCTCTCCTTTAATTACTAAGCCTGATTTGTTGAAAATATGTGATATTGATGGTAACCAAGATGGCTTTACTGAGATTGACCTCAGCCAAGTTACTTCGCAAATAACCAGTAATTATACCGATACCTCTGATTTGTATGTGACTTATCATGCTAATGCTGTTGATGTTAATTCTGGCGAAAACGCAATCGTTTTACCCTACACCAATGCGAGCTCTAATCAAAACATCTACGTGCGATTATACGACTCAAACACAGGATGTTTTAGTACCACCACCCTGGATTTGATTGTTTCCACAGCGCCTGTAATATTAATTGACCGACCTTATATCAATGCTTGTAACCAGAATGGCAATGATTTTGCAACTTTCGATTTAACTTCTGAATTGAACAGAATTTTAGATGGTTTAACTGGTGTTAGTTCAAGTATTCATGAAACCTTTGTTGATGCACAAGAAAATAAGAATGTAATCTCTAATCCGTCCTCCTACCAAAATATAATAGCGGAATTCCAAGAGGTTTACATAAGAGTGATGGATAATCAAACAGGATGTTTTTCCATCGTCCCTTTAGAATTGCACGCTAACATCGCGGTCACTGGTCTTAACCTCAATGATTTTAATGGTTGTGATAATTCTCAAAATGGCATTGTAGAATTTGATTTATATGCGGTGGAAGGGCAACTATTGAATAGTTACCTAGGCTTTGATGTTGAATTTTTCGAAAATGAGAACGGTCAGCAAAATGACGAGACTCCCTTAGACAAAGCAGAGCCTTATTCAGTGAATTCTGGACCAGCTACGATATATGCCTATGTAACCAGCACTAACTGTTCGGAATTAATTCCTATAAAATTGGTAATTAATCCTCCGATAGTTTTGCCAACTTCTTTTAATTTGGAATATTGTGGCATAAACCAAGATGGATTTTCAAGAGTTATCTTATCAGACTTTGATTTAGAGGTAAGTGAGAACGTTGATAATTCATTGGCAGAGTATTTCAACACAGAACTAGACATTTTAAATAACAATCCGCTAGGAACCACCATCAATGTTACTGGACAAAGAACCATTTTTGTTCGTGTTACTAATACACAAACTTCTTGTTTTAACACTGCAGCTGTAAATATTTTGATTAATAAGCCACCGGTTATTGATGATAACGATGGAGAAGATGTTGTTATTTCAGTTTGTGAAATTCCTTCTCCAGGATATAATGTTGTGGATCTGACAAAGGCATACAAATATTTAATTAAAGATGCTACCGGCTTAAAGCCACCGAAGTATTATGCAAATTATAAATTAGCTCAGGAAGGTGTCGCAGGCACTGAAATTCCTAATCCAACTAAATATACAAGTTCTCCCTTTAAAAAAATTAATGTACGTATTGAAGATGAAAATGGGTGTTTCAGCATTGGTGCCATTTTTATTTATATCAACACTCCTCCAATAATTCCTGCAATTCAATCTTTCCAAAATTGTGCATCTGATGATACGGGTATTACGGAGTTTAATTTTTGGAAAAAAGATAAGGAAATCTTAAATAATCAGTCTGACAAGTCAGTATTGTATTTTAAGAATCTTGCAGATGCTGAAAGCCGTAACATGGATAATGTTATAGATAAATTTTCAGCCTATTCTAACAATCCCACAATTTCAGAAACCATTTATGTTCGAGTAGAAGCCAATAACGATCCAACTTGCTATGCTACATCTTCATTTGATTTGGAAGTAGATAACTTACCTTCCTTTAATGAAGCTACCGATATTTTTATATGCGACGATTTAGGTGATGATGGGTTCGCCACCTTTGATTTAAGTGTCAAAGAAAGTGAAATAAGAAGGAATGCTACAGATAACATTTCATTTTATAGATCACTTCTGGAAGCTGAGAATCGAGATAATCCCATTACGTATCTAATAAATTTTAAAAATACGTTTAATCCACAAACTATTCATGCCCGCATCGATAATGGAACTTTTTGTTATTCGCTGACCTCTTTTTCTATCAATGTGGTTCCCTTACCGAAAGTAGAAGCTCCGTCTGATCTTTATTTTTGCGGCACTGTTCTAACCGGTCCGGGTGTATTCAACTTAGAAGTGGTAAAAATTTTAGATTTGAGGCCAGAGGATATTGTCATTACCTACCATGAGTCTATGATAGGAGTTAACAACGATAACGAAATTATTGCCGACCCAAAAAACTATACTACTAACTCGAACCTACAAACAATCTATGCGAAAATCAAAAATACCCTTCCTCAAGAATCCTGTTATATTTCAATTCCAATTAATTTAAATATCGTATTACCGCCTTCGGTAAACGATTTTAAGAAATTTGATATATGTCCAACACCAAATAATTATTTTAATCTTAAAACTATTGACAACGCATTAACTTCTGAACCCAATATTATTATAACTTATTTCAGATCAAGTAGTGATGCTATTTCAAATAACCTAAATACGGTATTAAATCCAGATTACACTTATATTTCGTCTAATGATCGCATTTATGCTCGTCTGGAAAATACAATAACAGGGTGTGTCTCTTATTATGATTTTGAGCTAGTTGTTAATCCTTTACCTATAGCAAATAAACCTTACGATTTAGAAGACTGCGATGATGATTTTGATGGTAGATTAACTTTTGATTTATCTGAGCAGACTGGAAATATATTAGGTACTCAATCCGGATTAAATTATGAAGTTACCTACCACCAAACGCAGCAAGCAGCAAATGAGGGAACTCCAGTATTAGATAACCTATATAGCGCAGCTAACGGACAAGTCATCTTCGCACGAGTTTATAATATAGAAACAGGATGTTTTAGCACAACTGAGTTTTTAGTCACTGTGAATCCAAAACCTATGGTCAATATTCCGGACCAAGCCATTTGCAGTGATAATCCAACTTCGACCGTAGTTGTTAGTGCTGAAACAAATAATCCTGGAGACACTTATTTATGGTCCACAGGTGCAACAACTTCCGAAATTGAAATAGGGCTCATCGGTTCTTATTCGGTCACGGTTACAGGAGATTTTGGTTGTCAAACTACTAGTGAATTCAATGTTCTAGCTTACGAATCAGCAACAATCGAAGTCGTTGAAACAGTAGATTTTTCCGATCCTAATAATATAACGATTACCGTCAGTGGTAATGGAGATTATTTATTTATTTTAGATGGTGGACCTCCACAAGAATCCAATGTGTTTGAAAATGTTAGTTTGGGCTACCATACTATCACCGTTATTGATGCCATCGGATGTACTGAGACCTCTAAGGAAGTTGTCGTCGTAGATGCCCCAAAATTTATGACTCCCAATAACGATGGCTACTTCGACACTTGGCACATCACTGGAATAGAAACTTTACCCGGAAGCGTCATCTATATATACGATCGATACGGCAAACTTTTAACTATTCTAAATTCGAATTCTGAAGGTTGGGATGGTACTTACAAAGGTTCTCGCATGCCATCATCCGATTATTGGTATGTCGGTAAAATTAATAAAAACGGAAATATCTTTGAAGTCAAAGGCCATTTTACTTTGAAGCTCTAAACTTAATATTTACAGTTTAAAAAGTGAAATAGTTGTTTTTTATCGGTTCAGGCAAATAGAATTATACTATCTCCGTTTGTATTTTGCTCAATTCGATTATCATATCTGCATGACCAGTTAATCTTGATGGTTAAATCCGCTCCTACAGTTATTTATAAAAAATCGGCCTGTTTAAAAGGACTCGTTTTCCAAATGTTATTCTGACCATGGAAAAGTAATTTTAACGAGATTTAAAGCTTATTAAAGTACGTGTCCGTAAATAAAAAAACGCCCATGATAAAATTTACCACGGACGTCTAACTTATTACAAATGATTCTATAGAATCATAAGTAATCTATTTAAAAGGTTTATAATTAAATTTTTGACCACCAACCGAAGCATCAGCCATCAGTCCAGCCTTTGGCAATGCAAATGTCATAACGCTATCATTATAGCCCGCATTTACAGCAACACCTGATTCTACAGCAACAGCGGAGGCTTCTGCTGAGAATTCAAAATGTCCTTCCTTAAATCTATCTAAAGCTTCTTTAGTTTCAAAAAAGATAACTTCTATTATAGCCTGCCCACCAGCTTGAAGTCCAATGTTTAACTTTTTCAAGTCAGCCATGCCGATAGCTTTGCCACCTTCATACACGACACCATTTCCAGAGGCTCCACCAATGATGAATCCGCCTTCGCCAACATTAGGGAACAACACATAACCTGCAGCACCAGTAAAGTATTTCGTTATACCCTTGTCAGCCTTAATAAGTGCCGCTTTTGCATTAACAGCATCTGACATAATCTTTTTGTCTTTATCATTCTGTGAAAATGCGGTAAACGCAACTAGCATACAAATTGCAAAAGTAAATTGTTTTAAAGTTTTCATATTTCTAATAATTTAGAGTTTTTAAAATGATTATCCCATTTTCGACTGTTGTTATAATTATCTCAAATAAGGTTCTGTAAAATTAACTTGAAGACAGCTTCAAAATCACCCTTAATGCTTTATTTATTAATCCAAACGCACTCTGTATCAGCAGTGAAGATTTAGGAAGATGTTAATATAAATAGCACTTATTCTTCAAAAAACTTTGGTTAAATTTGCATTATGAAATTCAAAATTAAATCAGATTTCAAACCTACTGGAGATCAGCCTCAGGCCATAAAACTACTTTCCAAAGGCATTGAAGACAATGATAAATACCAAACCTTATTAGGAGTGACAGGTTCTGGTAAAACTTTTACGGTGGCCAACGTCATCGAGGAAGTGCAAAGACCAACTTTGGTTTTAGCGCATAACAAAACTTTAGCAGCGCAATTATACTCTGAGTTCAAGCAGTTTTTCCCTGAAAATGCTGTGGAGTATTTTGTGTCTTATTATGATTATTATCAACCAGAAGCTTATATACCAACCTCTGGAGTTTATATCGAGAAAGATCTCTCCATTAATGAGGAAATTGAAAAAATGCGATTAAGCACGACCTCTTCCCTACTTTCGGGCAGACGTGATGTTATTGTAGTAGCTTCAGTATCGTGTTTATATGGTATTGGAAATCCTGTGGAATTTCAAAAAAACGTGATTACCTTAAAAAAAGACCAGGTCATTTCAAGAACTAAGTTACTTCACCAATTGGTGCAAAGCCTTTATTCTAGAACGGAAACCGATTTTAATCATGGGAATTTCCGAATTAAAGGCGATACGGTCGATATATTCCCGGGATATGCTGATTACGGTGTCCGTGTGCATTTCTTTGGCGATGAAATCGAGGAAATTGAGGCTTTTAATGTCCTCAATAATAAGGTTATTGAAACTTACGACCGCATCACAATCTATCCTGCAAATATGTTTGTGACTTCTCCTGAAGTCCTTCAAGGTGCCATAAAGGAAATTCAGGATGATTTGGTTAAACAAGTTGACTATTTCAAGGAAATCGGTAAACATTTAGAAGCAAAGCGTTTAAAAGAACGTACAGAATTTGATTTAGAAATGATCCGGGAACTAGGTTATTGTTCGGGAATAGAAAATTATTCACGTTACCTGGATGGACGTTTGCCGGGAAC
The DNA here is from genome assembly GCA_038243395.1 of Flavobacteriales bacterium. GTDB lineage: Bacteria > Bacteroidota > Bacteroidia > Flavobacteriales > Flavobacteriaceae > Gelidibacter. The sequence continues at coordinate 64,280 of JBBSRC010000002.1, forward strand.
GCGACCTTTCTGTTTATTGGATTATTTTCCAGAAGACTTTTTGATGGTTATCGATGAAAGTCACGTGACCATCTCACAAGTGCATGCCATGTATGGCGGCGATAGAAGCCGAAAAGAAAATCTGGTAGATTATGGTTTCCGTCTTCCCGCAGCCATGGATAACCGACCATTAAAGTTTGAGGAATTTGAAGCTTTGCAAAATCAGGTCATTTACGTCAGTGCCACTCCTGCGGATTATGAAATGCAAAAGAGTGACGGTGTTTTTGTCGAGCAACTAATTCGTCCGACAGGTTTATTGGATCCAATTATTGAGGTTAGACCAAGTTTGAATCAGATTGATGATTTGATTGAGGAAATTAACAAACGTGTGGATAAGGATGAACGGGTTTTAGTAACCACCTTAACGAAACGTATGGCTGAAGAATTGACAAAATATTTGGACAGAATCCAGATCAGAGTGCGGTATATTCATAGTGATGTGGATACTTTGGAACGGGTAGAAATCATGCAAGATCTCCGGAAGGGAATTTTTGATGTCCTGGTTGGTGTCAATTTATTACGTGAAGGTTTGGATTTACCAGAAGTTTCATTAGTCGCCATCCTAGATGCGGACAAAGAAGGGTTTTTAAGATCTAACCGATCTTTGACTCAGACTGTTGGGAGGGCTGCTAGACACCTGAACGGGAAAGCCATTATGTATGCTGATAAAATTACCAATAGTATGCAAAAAACGATTGATGACACGAATTACAGACGTGAAAAACAAATTGCATACAATACAAAACACGGCATTACACCAACAGCACTAAATAAAAGTTTGGATAATGTATTGTCAAAAAACTCCGTGAGTACGTATAGTTATGAAATGGAAGCCATAAAAGCGGCCGAACCTGAAAGTCAGTACTTAACGAAAGATCAGTTGGAAAAGAAAATTCGAGAAAAACGTAAATTGATGGAGCAAGCTGCTAAAGCGTTGGATTTTATTGTGGCGGCCCAAGTGCGGGATGAAATTAAGGGGTATCAGGGGAAATTAGAGCAATTGAAAGCTTGAAGAATTAGTGATTAGAGGTCAGAAAATAGAATATAGATAATTAGACCTAAGACTCAAAATATGTTTTGAAATTGAAGTTGAAACTGAAAGTGAAAGTAATTTATGCTTCAAATTTTACAATTAAGATCCGCCATTATATTGAATAGGTCAATGAATAGTTGTAGCAAAATTTAACTACCTAATAATTCCTGAAAACTTCATCTGAAGTCCTTACACTGTAGATTGTCATCCGAAGGATGAAGACTGCCAACTGAACACTGAAACCGAAAACCGAAAACTAATTATACTGCACCTTAAAAATATCAATTAAGAAATCTGCCGGAACAATTTTATTAGGAAAACTTTCCATCAAATCAAGAACACGATTTATGGCTTCATGGCCTAATCCCATTCGCAATCCGAAATTGTGCAATTTCCCGAGTTCTTTCATTGAAATGTTATGATCAAGGTTCATCAGTAATACCAATCTATGAAATTGAACAATACGTTCACTATGGGATTTTAAATGCACATAATTCACAGGGAAGTCAAACAAATAATCAAAATCCTCTTGAGATATTTCCAATTGTCTGGCGACACCTAAAAGAAATTTATATTCTATGGTTTTTATGGAAGTATTTATTTGAGCAAAAGCAATCATTTCTGAGAGAAGACTCAATTTTTCTAGACGATTTATCATAATAAGAGCATCCTATTTAACTTATATAAAGTTATAGATAAACTTTTTTTGATAATCGTTGATTATGAGTAGCTTATCGAAAAATAAATTGTAATTCATCGTATTTTTCTTACTTTCATGCACTTTTAAACAACAAGATGCTGATAATCAGTATTCTAAAAATAAAAGGTCTTTTGTCTATATTGTGAAAATCAAATTCAACTTTCGACGAATGGTAGTCGTTATTAATTTCTTAATTTGTCATCTAAAAGTTGACCTTGATGAAAATCCTTCATTTTTTCATACTATTCCTCTTCATGTTAGGCAACTTTGGTCAGGCTCAAAGTACAGCGTCTGCACAAGTGTCAACATTTGTCATGGAAGCACCGCAACTTCAGGTTGAAAAAAAAATTTGGGTGTACCTTCCAAAAAACTATTCTGAATCAATTAAAGAATATGCGGTCATTTATATGCACGATGCCCAAAATCTTTTTGATGCTGAAACTTCTTATGTAGGTGAATGGAATGTGGATGAATATTTGGATTCCATTTCAGACGACACCTCAATTATTATAGGAATCGAACTTGGCAATGAAAGACGATTGAATGAATTAACGCCCTATTCCAATGAAAAATATGGTGGTGGCAAGGCTGATAATTACCTTGATTTCATCATCAATACTTTAATACCTAAGATTGACGCAACTTATAGAACCCTCAAAGATGCAGAGCATACCACTATATTTGGGTCTTCCTTAGGGGCTTGTTGTCTTTTTACGCCGCTGTAAAATATCCGAATACTTTTGGAAATGCGGGCGTATTTTCGCCATCATTCTGGTTCAGTAATCGTATTTTTGATTTAGTTTCAGAATCAGATATTTCTCCTTATTCGAGATTTTATTTTGTAGCAGGTTCAGAAGAAAGTGAAGATATGGTTCCTGATCAGCTAAAAATGGTAGCACTTTTAGTAACAAAAGGCGTTGCAAAAGATCATATCAAAAACGTAATCATTGAAGGTAGAAGACATAATGAAGAACTCTGGCGGAATAATTTTCCGGAGGCTTATCAATGGCTAATTGAAGAATTAAGAATTAAGAATTAAGAATTAAGAATTAAGAAAAATAGAAGTTTTGTCTTAATAAATTTTAAGGAATATTTAAACTTGTCAAAACTTTAATAACACAATAATAACATCATGACTAATAATGATATTTTTAAAAAACTAAGAGTCGCACTCCAATTAAGAGACGACGAGATTGTGAAAATTCTGGAGCTCGTAGATTTCAGAATTTCAAGAAGTGAATTGGGAGCTTTCTTCAGGAAAGAAGATCATCCTAATTATATGGAATGCGGGGATCAAGTTTTACGTAATTTTCTAAATGGTTTGGTCATTCATTTACGTGGGCCCATGCCAGTAAAAGGCGAAAAGGGAAAGCCTAAAAAGGAAGATTAGTATGAGTCAAGGAATGGTAAATCACTTTTATGGCAATTAAATGGGGAATACCAAAAAACATTGAAGAATTCGTTTAGAAAAGAGACTTGGTCTGTGTCTATTGCGGTGTTGATTTTTTAATAAATCACGAATCAAGCAAAACAAAACCTACTTGGGAACACCTAGTAAATGACATTCGAATTAATGGGAAAGAAAACATTGCTCTTTGTTGTACTTCATGTAATGCAAGCAAAGGAGCTAAACTATTAGAAGTTTGGATTGAAAGTAGGTATTGTAAATCAAAAGGAATTACTAGAGAAACTGTGGCCCCAGTGATAAAAAACGCATTTTTCAAAATGCCAATCTAATTTTAATGTGATGTACCAAAAATAAAGTTTCACTGAATTATTTGATAAACAACTTTAAAAAACCATAAATATAAAAAGACCTCACAGGTTTTGAAAACCTGTGAGGTCTAAAAATATATTTAAAATCAGTTCTTCTAATTAAGCAAGAACAGCCTGTACTTTATCAGCCGCTTCTTGAAATTCAGTAGCGCTTAAAACATCTAATCCTGAATCGTCCAATAATTTTTTGGCAATGTCAGCATTTGTTCCCTGTAAGCGTACAATGATTGGCACGTTGATATTACCCATATTTCTATAAGCATCAATCACCCCTTGCGCAACTCTGTCACAACGAACAATCCCACCAAAAATATTAATTAGAATAGCTTTTACTCCTGGATCTTTTAGGATAATTCTGAAAGCCGCTTCAACACGAGCTGCATCTGCAGTACCACCAACATCTAAAAAGTTTGCTGGTTCTCCACCTGCTTGTTTGATCAAGTCCATCGTAGCCATAGCTAAACCTGCACCATTTACCATACAGCCTACGTTACCATCTAAATCAACATAATTCAGACCTAAGGCACCTGCTTCAACTTCAATAGCACTTTCTTCACGTAAATCACGTAAATCTAAATAATCCTTATGTCTGTATAACGAATTGTCATCAATCGTTACCTTCGCATCTACAGCAATAATTTTGTCGTCACTTGTTTTCAACACAGGATTGATTTCAAATAAAGACGCATCCGATTTTTCGTATGCAGTATAAAGGTTTGTTACAAACTTGGTCATTTCTTTAAAGGCATTGCCTTCCAAACCAAGATTAAAAGCAACACGTCTTGCTTGAAACGGTAAAATACCTACAGCAGGATCAATTTCTTCAGTAAAAATTAAATGTGGAGTTTCTTCAGCAACCGTCTCAATATCCATCCCACCTTCAGTAGAATACATAATCATGTTACGACCAGTTCCTCTATTTAAAAGCACTGACACATAAAACTCACTGGTTTCACTAGCACCTGGATAATACACATCCTCAGCGATCAAAACTTGATGCACCTTTTTACCTTCTGCCGAAGTTTGAGGTGTAATCAATTGCATGCCGATGATTTTTCCAGCAATTTCTTCAACTTCTTTAAGGTTTTTGGCCAATTTAACACCTCCACCTTTACCACGTCCACCTGCATGAACCTGAGCTTTGATCACGTACCAACTTGTTCCGGTCTCAGCGGTCAATTGTTTTGCTGCCGCAACAGCTTCATTGGCGTTTTTTGCGACAATACCACGTTGGATACGTACTCCAAAACTGCTTAAAATATCTTTTCCTTGATACTCGTGTAAATTCATCTTTAATTGTTTATTTTGTCTTTTCCTCGGTCCGATAGCTATCGGAAGGAATTTTTTAAATTGCCTTTTAATTTCCGTAGAATCTCTCAGAAATTAATGGTCACAAAAGTAATCAACATAAATCTTTTTACCAATAAAATTGAGTATTGTTTGTGATGCTTAACAGGATCGTATAAAAAATCGCATCACTTTTAGTCTTTTCTTTATGTTTGAATAAAAAAAGGATTTAGATTTACGGCTGTTAAAAAAATTAAACAAAAAAATGGAAGCAAAAACCTTACTACAAATTGCCAAAGACTTTGAAAGCCCTGTTTATGTATACGATACAGAAAAGATAGAAACCCAGTACAAACGCTTAACATCTGCATTTAGTAAGGTTAAAAAGTTGAAGTTGAAGTATGCAGTAAAGGCTCTATCTAATATTTCGGTACTGAAGTTTTTGAAGACTTTAGGTTCCGGACTGGATACCGTTTCTATCCAAGAAGTTAGATTAGGCTTAAAAGCTGGTTTTTCTCCAGATCAAATTATTTTTACTCCCAATGGTGTTTCTCTGGAAGAAATTGAACTGGCACAAAAACTAGGTGTGCAGATTAATATTGATAATTTATCCATTTTGGAACAATTTGGAACACGTTATCCCAAAACACCTGTTTGCATCAGAATCAATCCACATGTCATGGCCGGAGGGAATACGAACATTTCCGTTGGTCATATTGATAGTAAGTTTGGGATTTCAATTCATCAAATTCCGCATTTACTGCGAATTATAGAGAATACAAAAATGAACATCAACGGTATCCACATGCATACAGGAAGTGACATTCTTGATATTGATGTATTTCTTTATGCCAGCGAGATTCTTTTTGATACCGCTTTAAATTTTAAAAACTTAGAATTTATTGATTTTGGATCTGGTTTCAAAGTGCCTTACAAAGAAGGCGATATTGAGACCAACATTGAGGAGTTAGGTGAAAAACTTAGCCAACGCTTCAACAGTTTCTGCAAAAAATACGGAAGAGAATTAACTTTGACTTTCGAACCTGGAAAATTTCTGGTAAGTGAAGCTGGTGTGTTTTTAGTGAAGGTAAATGTTGTTAAACAGACCACCTCCACGGTTTTTGCTCAAGTGGATTCTGGTTTCAATCATTTAATCCGCCCAATGCTTTATGGCTCACAACATGAGATCATCAATATATCCAATCCTAATGGTCGCGAACGCTTTTACTCGGTAGTAGGTTATATTTGTGAAACAGACACTTTTGCGAATAACATACGTATTAATGAAATTAGTGAAGGAGACATTCTTTGCTTTAAAAATGCTGGAGCTTATTGTTTTACCATGTCTAGCAATTATAACTCTCGCTACAGACCAGCAGAGGTTCTATGGCACAACAAAAAAGCGCATCTGATTAGAAAACGTGAAACTTTTGATGACATTATGAAAAATCAAATTGAGATTGATTTGAGTTAAAAATTATTCTATCTGCGTTTTTCTTATTTATTGGAATAATGGAAACTTGCTGTATATTTAAATCAATCATGATTTTGGATATTAAACAAAACACAAATGTTGCAAATGAATCAGATCCCAGCTAAAGTAATTCGTCAAGTTTTCGTGATCCTACTCCTTTTATTTATGGGAAGCTTGATTTTCAAGGAAATGTTACCTTACCTCACGGGAGTTCTTGGCGCAATAACCATTTATGTTCTTTTTAGAAAATGGATGGCCATCTTAGTAAAAAAGAAAAAATGGAAACCTTCTTTGGCGGCCCTTTCCATCATGTTTTTATCTTTTGTTGGAATCCTATTGCCCATTGGAGGCGTTGTTTGGATGTTGAGCAATAAAATTGGGAAAGCAGTAAATAATAGCGAGCAAGTTATAAAAGCAGTCAAACATCAATTGAGTAATGTGGAGCATTACATAGGTTTTGACGTTTCCTCCAAGATCGACACTGGTGCAATTACCAGTTGGATTTCTGATAATTTACAAATGGTTGTTGGCGGGACTTTTAATGCCTTTATAGCCATCGGTTTGATGTATTTCATGCTGTATTATATGTTAACCAACCGAAGAGAACTTCGGGAATCCTTAATAGACTACCTTCCTTTGCGGGATGATAATCTTCAAGAAGTCGGGGAGGAAATGCAATCTGTGGTACGTTCTAATGCGATCGGCATCCCATTGGTAGCTATAGCGCAAGGCTTCATTGCACTTGTAGGATTTTTAATTTTTGGTATTGAGGAACCTTTTTTCTGGTTCGTGATTGTGACAATCGGTTCTATGATTCCTTTTGTGGGCACCTTCATTGGAATTTTGCCTGTATTTATAATCAGTCTTTCTTCTGGAGACAGTTTTCAAGCTTGGGGAATTCTGATTTACGGCGTAGTAGTCGTCGGTACAACAGATAATGTCATCCGATTATATGTGCTCAAAAAATTAGATGATGTCCATCCGCTTATCACCTTAATTGGAGTTATCGTTGGTGTACCTATTTTTGGTTTTATTGGTTTGATTTTTGGTCCTTTACTGATCAGTCTTTTTCTATCCTTGGTAAAGGTTTATAGAAAAGAATACGGCGAAGCAGATTTGGAATCCCAAGAAAAGGAGATTTAATTTTAAAAGGATCGAACGACTTAATTTATTTATTTACAAATTTATTCTAGATATCCTCAGATATTTTTAATTGAACATCATTTTTATTAAGACGTAATTACGCAACTATTGATACTATTCTTTTTCCAATTGTTTTCTATACATACCAATATTGGCCTTTATAGCATCATCCAATTCAGGTTCTTTAATATCTGTATAAGTTTTTAAGGTATCGTATAGAACCTTTGCAATTAGCAACCTTGAGGTATGCTTGTCATCACAAGGAATGGCATACCAGGGAGCCTTAAGTTGAGATGTTTTATTAAGCAAGTCTTCATAACAATTCATATACGTATCCCAAAGTTCGCGTTCCTTAAGGTCACCTGGAGAGAATTTCCAGTTTTTGTCTTCACGATCCAAACGTCTTAGCAACCGATGTTTTTGTTCTTCCTTTGAGATATTTAAAAAGAATTTGAAAATGATGGTACCATTTTTCACCAGATGATTCTCGAAATTATTGATATCTTCAAAACGATTATTCCAAAAAGCATCATCAACATCTTCAACCGACTCAACTCCAGGAATGTTTTCACCCAAAATAATATTCGGATGCACTCTGGTTACCAAAACGTTTTCATAATGTGTGCGATTGAAAACACCAAATTTTCCACGTGCCGGAAGCGCAATATAATGACGCCATAAAAAATCGTGTTTCAGTTCCAAATCTGTCGGCACTTTAAAACTATGGACGACGACTCCTCGCGAATTAAAATCCTTAAACACTTCACGGATTAAACTGTCCTTACCAGCGGTGTCCATCCCTTGCAAACAAACTAAAACGGCATATTTTCCATGGGCGTACATCGTGTCCTGAAGTTCACCCAAATCCACACGGACGTTTTTCAGTTCTTTTTTGATTTTCTTTTTAGAAGCATCGAGATCATATTTCGTTTTTAAATCTTCTATCTTGATGTTACCAGAGACTTTAAAGTCGTCAATATTGATTTTTTTCATATCCTAAATTACTTTTATTTCACGATTACCTTGATTTCATAATCGTGCAACTATGGTCTTTAAATATTTATATTACTTTGATGCAAATAGTTTCACATCGTTTTCACTCACTTCTTTTTCACCAAGGATAATAAGACGTTCTACGACATTGCGCAACTCTCTGATATTCCCTGTCCAATCGTATTCTTGAAGTAGCTTTATGGCTTTTACAGAAAACGACTTTGGAGCGGTCCCATTTTGACTTGCTATTTGATTTGCAAAATGCGCAATCAATAACGGGATGTCTTCCCTTCTATCATTTAATCGTGGCACTTGAATTAAGATAACTGCCAACCGGTGGTACAAATCCTCTCTAAATCGGCCAGCTTCAATCTCTTTATTCAAATTTTTATTGGTTGCAGCTACAACCCGCACATCCACTTTAATGTCTTTGTCACTGCCGACGCGTTGCACACGACTTTCTTGCAAAGCCCTCAACACTTTTGCTTGGGCAGATAGGCTCATATCTCCAATTTCATCGAGAAAAAGAGTGCCGCCATTGGCTGCTTCAAACTTTCCTGCTCTATCTTTTATAGCGCTGGTAAATGCACCTTTAACGTGCCCAAACAATTCACTTTCTATCAGTTCTGAGGGGATCGCCGCACAATTCACTTCAATTAGAGGTCCGCCAGAGCGTTCGCTCTTTTCATGAAGCCAATGTGCTACTAATTCCTTTCCAGTACCATTGGGCCCGGTAATCAACACTCTGGCATCAGTACTTGCTACCTTCTCTATCATGTCCTTGATATGGGCGATGGCTTCACTTTCACCAATCATTTCGAAAGTTTTACTGACCTTTTTCTTCAGCATTTTATTCTCAACGACCAATTCCTTGCGGTCCAAAGCAATTCTTACCGTATTAAGCAGCCTGTTTAAATCAGGTGGCTTGGAGATATAATCAAAAGCGCCGAGACGCATGGTATTAATGGCGGTGTCCAAATCCCCATGACCTGAAATCATTACAAATGTGCTCTCTGGCTTTATTTTTCTGGCAGCTTCCAAGACTTCCACGCCATCCATTTTGGGCATTTTGATATCACAAAGAATTAAATCATAATCCTCTTTTTTAATTTTTTCAAGTCCAGCCAATCCATCTTCCGCCTCATCTACCTGATAAGTGTCATTTTCTTCGGAGAGGATTTTCACTAAAACTCGACGAATGCTCGCTTCGTCTTCTATTACTAATATTTTTGGCATTTCTAATATTTAAATTTTATTCCTGTTCTAAAATAGAGCGTACTTTTATCATCAATCGTATAAATATCATCTCCATTATTATTTCTTAACCTATAGTCATTGGAGATACTGTATCCCGCATATCCATAATATAAAAGGTGTTCCGTAAAATAGTATTCATATCCCAATCCTCCTAAAACGAGTGTTTGAGAGATGTTTTCGGCCAGCTTTCCATTAATCATTTTATTGCTTTGCATGTTCACAAAAAAGTTATCTAAGGTCACAAAAGCCTGCACATGATTTACTTCATTAATCTTATAACGTAAATTTGTTTTTGGCACACCTAGCGTATAGGTCCAATTAGGATGAAACTCTCTGTAATAATTTAAAATAGGCAATGGATAAACCCGATAGGGTGTGCTGGTATAATCGAATCCAATGATCAACCTGTTTGGTTTATCTGCTGCCCCATCTTTAGTTTTATCATTTATGGCAAATCCACCAACAAGATACAAATAATCATCGGATACCAATTTGGATTCAAAGTTTGAGGCTAATCGCATTCCTACTTTTAAACCGTAATACCAGTTACTATTCTTAACTTTATGCAAATAGCCTATGGAGGCTTCAATGGTTTGTACGGATCCCAAATCGTCGGTTATAAAAGGTGCGTTTTCCAATTTTAAATCGAGATAACGGTAATCACCTCCAATTACTATATAATTATCTTCCTTAATCTTAAGGGGTAGTTGAAATAGGGTTCTGTACCGTTTTATGAAGTTTCTGGAATCACTGTTGGGAATATTTAAATATTCAATCCTGAACAAATCGGATGTTTGTGCAGTTAGGCTCATAACAAAAAGCATTATTAAAAAAGATAGAATATTCAGCTTTGGTTTTGAGACCATATGTTATTTGGGTTTTATGAAAATAGAATCACTCTTAAATTGGATATCTCTTTGTGGAATAAACTAATTCCAATTGTAAGTTAGCAATAATCACACATCCATCCCATCATCTTTTTGTGATTTTTGCATCTGGAACAACAATTTAAGGAGCAGCATTAAAACCAAAATACGTCGTGACGTTTTTTAAAACTCTTAAAACTACTATTCTTGAATTTCTACTCTGCAGGTAAAAACTTTACTCATGTAAGCCTCAATTAATACCTTAACCACTTAAATAATTCTCTATACGTCGGTTTTTTACCATACATTAAAATACCTACGCGGTAAATTTTGGCGGCAAACCAAACGGTAAATACAAAAGTGCATACCAATAATCCAAATGATACCAATTGCTGCCATATTGGAACGCCGAACGGAATTCTCATTAACATAACCACCGGCGAAGTAAACGGTATAAAGGAGAAAATTGTAGAAATAGTGCCATGAGGATCTTCAATAACTGTGAATACGCCCACGTAAACAGCCAAAACTAAGGGCATGAGAATAGGCATCATAAATTGCTGAGTATCTGTTTCATTATCTACGGCAGCACCAATGGCCGCATAGAACGAACTGTATAAAAGATAACCCCCTATAAAGAAAAACAAAAATGCAATGCAAAGATTTAGGATTGGCAGATTGATAAAACCATTAATCAAGTCTTGAGCGATATTCTGAGCATCTGAAGTCGCCATAGCCTGATTGATCATTTCTTGTTGTGGCGATTGAATTTGCATCATATCGATACCAAAAATGGCAGAAACTACAAACAAAAGCACACTCCCTAGAAGGATCCAGATGACAAATTGGGTAACCCCAGCTAAAGAAGTACCGATAATTTTGCCCATCATTAGTTGAATTGGTTTTACTGAAGAAATGATGATTTCGATGATTCGGCTGGTTTTCTCCTCAATCACGCTGCGCATAATCATATTGCCGTAAATAATGATAAACATAAACAATAAATATCCTGCAGCCCCACCAAAGGCGAGTTTCAAATAACTATCTATTTTAGATGTTTTTTCGCCACTAAAGGTTTCTTGCGCAATATTTAAAGTCGTTTTTGATGCTCTTATTTGCTCGATATCTACACCATCGTTCTGTAACTTGATATCAGATAAACGTTTTTCAACTTTTCGCTCCAAATTCGAAATTATCGATACCGAAGGCGATTCGTCAGAATAAAAATTGACCGTTTCGACCAGATTAAGAGTATCAGAACTTTTCTTAATATAGAGCAATCCAAAAGTCTCATTAGCTTTTACTAACGCCTTAGCGGTTTCCAATCCCGTATCACTTAAAAGCGTATAGGTTGTGTTTTCTGTATTTTCAAAAACTTCACTCACAACCCCTGTTTCATCCAAAATTGAAATAACGCGTTTTTTATCATTATTGACCTGCGATAAATAAGCTACGACGGCTATGAGCGCAATCATAATCATTGGACTTAAAAAAGTCATGACAATAAACGACTTGTTGCGCACTTTGTTCAGATACTCTCTTTTGATGATGAGCGGTAAGTGGTTCATTTCTAATTGTTTTTTACAGTTTGAATAAAAATGTCATTGACGGAAGGTACAACTTCAACAAAATGATGAATTTCAGCTTTTGAAGTTAAAAAACTCAACAAATCGTTTGATGAGGTTTCCTGAGGTAGTTTGATATTAATTTTAACATCATTATTCAAGTTTCTGAACGTTGCGGGAAACACTTCAAATTTCTCTTTAATCTGTCTGGTCACCTCATCGGGATCGGAAGATTGCAATCCAACCTCAAAAGTATTGGTTTTAAATTGACGCTTTATATCTGTTAAGGGACCATCTAAAACCTTGTTCGATTTGTGAATAAGCGCAATGTGGTCGCATAACTCTTCTACTGATTCCATCCGGTGCGTCGAAAAAATTACCGTTGCACCTTCATCCCTTAACTGTAATATCTCATCTTTAATGAGTGAGGCATTAATCGGGTCAAAACCTGAAAATGGTTCATCAAAAATTAGAAGTTTTGGTTGATGAAGTACCGTTACGATAAACTGAATTTTTTGAGCCTGGCCTTTACTGAGCTCCTGAATTTTCTTGTTCCACCAATCTCCAATTTCCAACTTATCAAACCAATACTTGAGACGATTTTTCGCCTCTTGTTTTGACAATCCTTTTAATTGCGCTAAATATAAAACCTGCTCGCCCACTTTCATGGATTTATAAAGACCTCGCTCTTCGGGTAAATAACCAATATCACGGATATTCTCGGGTTTTAAAGGAAAACCATCCAAAAGCACCTGGCCAGAATCTGGCATCGTAATTTGATTAATGATTCGAATGAGTGTAGTCTTGCCTGCTCCATTTGGACCTAGAAGTCCGAAGATACTTCCTTTTGGAACGGCAATAGAAACCTCATTTAGTGCTTTAAAATCTCCAAAACTTTTGGAGATCGTATTAGCAACCAATAAGTTGTTCATAAATTAACGTTTGATTAGTTTGGTTAAGAAGTGTAAATATATTAAATGTTAGTGCTCAGGAATACTTATCTGCTTTTATTTTCATCCTAAAACAGTTAATATCTTTAGAATAGCTAAAACAAAACGTTCTAAAAAACAAAACCCACCCTTAATAAATCAAGGATGGGAAAAAATTGCTATGAAAAAGAAAAATATCACCAAAATAAATTAGTGATATTCAAATATAGTAAAATTTATTAAATTCTGTCTTTGTTAAGAAAACATATCTTTCACTTTCTCAAAAAAGGACTTATCAGAACTCTCTGGCTTTGGTTGAAAGTGCTCATCATCTCGCATGCTGTCAAAGAAATCTCTTTGCTCCTTACTCAAAGTTTTTGGAGTCCATACATTAATATGAACCAATAAATCACCTTTTCCATAACCATTGATACTAGGGATGCCTTTACCTCTTAATCGAAGTATTTTACCCGATTGCACACCTGGTTCTATCTTAATACGTACTTTCCCAGTAACCGTATCAATCTCTTGACTGGTCCCTAATACAGCATCTGGTAGGCTCACATATAAATCATAATGTAAGTTATCGCCTTCACGTTTTAAAGTACTGTGCTCTTCCTCTTGAATGGCCACTAATAAATCTCCAGGGATACCATTCCCTGGTGCGTCGTTACCTTTTCCTGACACTTTTAACTGCATGCCATCAACCACTCCCGGTGGAATTTTAACAGATACAGTTTCTTCTTTAAGAATCAATCCTTGAGCGTCAGCATCAGCTGGTTTCTTGTCAATCATTTCTCCAGCGCCTCCACACGTTGGACATGGAGAAGAAGTCTGCATACGACCCAAAATAGTATTGGCTATACGAGTTACCTGACCAGATCCATTACAACCTGAACAGGTTTTATATGTAGTACCCGAAGCCTGAACTTTACGCTTAACTTTCAACTTTTTCTCAACACCATTCGCTATCTCTTCTAAGGTCAAATTTATTCTGATCCTTAAATTACTGCCTTTAACACGTCTTTGTTGTTGACCTCCATATCCACCACCAAAACCAGAGAATCCACCGCCGCCAAAAATGTCGCCAAATTGACTGAATATGTCATCCATATTCATACCTCCGCCGTTGAAACCGCCGCCGCCGCCTTGGAAGGCTTGATGGCCAAACTGGTCATAACGTGACTTCTTGTCTGGATTACTCAAGACCTCATATGCTTCAGCTGCTTTCTTGAACTTCTCTTCAGCCTCCTTGTTATCAGGATTCTTATCAGGATGGTATTTTATGGCCTTTTTTCGATAAGCTTTTTTGATATCACTGCCTGATGCGTTTTTGTCAACTTTTAAAATGTCGTAATAATCTTCCTTCATTGTATAGTATATCTAATCAATTCCTAAATAACCACTCGTTTATTTAATATCCTATAATTACTTTAGGGTATCGAATTACCTTGTCGCCCAATTTGTAGCCCTTTTCAATGACATCAACGATCTTACCTTTCAAATCATCAGATGCTGCCGCAATTTGGGTAATGGCTTCGTGCTCATCAGCGCTGAAAGCATCACCTATTTCAACAGAAACTTCTTCTAATCCTTTATTATTGAGCGTGGTTTTAAACTTATTACGAATAAGTTCAACGCCTTTTAAAAGCTCTTTTTCTTGGGATTTCGAAATCTCATTAATGGCTCTGTCGAAATCATCTAAAACTGGCAGAAGAGAAAGAATAACTTCCTGACCTGCGGTTTTAAACAAATCAATACGTTCTTTTGTAGTTCGTTTTTTATAATTTTCAAATTCAGCGAACAGTCTCAAAAACTTGTCTTTTTCTTTGCCCAGTTCCTCTTTCAACTGATCCTCGACACTCAATTCCTCTGTCTGAGTTGCCTCATTTATAGTCTCTTCAACGTTTGTTTCAACGTCTTCAATTTTATCTTTTTTGCCCATAATATTGAACTTCATTTTTATCTTCAATTTTGAATTTGCAAAAGTACTGCCATTATTGAAAAAATGTCAAAATGTCACAACAAATTTTTAAAACATCCATCGTATTATTCCAATACTAGAATTATGGCAATTTTAGAGATGCCAACGTTTACATAAATAAATTTAGTTTTTTTTATATAATGAATGAATCACCTCGGCTTAAGATGATGTCTTTGCCATTTTAGGATGTTCTAGTGCATTAGCATTAAAGCTGTTTTTTTATCTGCATCGAAGAATTTAGTCTGCGCGCCATAGAATTAGTCGATCGTTCTTACGGGAACAGAGCCATTTAATAATTGGTAGTTGTACATTCTTTAAAAAAAAGAGGATAATATGCGTTATTTCACAATTTATCAAAGGTCAAAAAGACTATTTGCATTCCTAGTTTGAGGTGAATTTTAATGCGGTCGATATCTGGCTAATTGCTTATGAAGATTTTGTATTCGAAACATTTTGGCTCGATAAACACGGAGAATTATTAGATTTCTCCATAACGTAATACACAAATTATATGGAATCCAAAGATCTCTAAATATCGGAGTTGGTAGAAGGATCGCGTTATCTCCCATAAAGAAATACTTATCTAAATTTGAAGATGCATTCGAGGTTCTCGAAGTATATTTTCATAGTGAAATTAAGTTCAGAATAAGAAAATAACCTTGAAAGTATAAATAATTTTATTTGAGAAGGTCCTCCACCGCAGGCTGCACATTTGAATACGTAAAATCAAAACCAGCATCTACAATTTTCTTAGAACACACTCGTTGACTTTCATATAATAAAATGTGCATCTCACCCAAAACCATCTTCATCAAAAATTCTGGAATATTGGGCATGAACAAAGGCTTATGCATTGTTTTTGCAATGACTTTAGTTAGTTCAGTGTTGCTGACAGGATTTGGCGCCACTCCATTGTACACACCGTCCAATTCATTTTGAATGATATAAACAAACATTTTGGATAGATCATACACATGAATCCAAGATTGCCACTGTTCTCCCGAGCCAAAAGGCGCCCCAAGCCCTAAATTTGTTGGTTTTACTATTTGTGGCAATGCTCCTTCTTTATCATCTAATACTAAACCAGTCCTTACTTTTGAAACAAAAAGACCTAACTCTGAAAACTCATCTGCCGCACTTTCCCAGGCTGATACAACTTCACCTAAAAAAGTTGGAGATGCGACGTCCCAAGATTCCTCATAGTATTTGGTAAAAGAATCTGGATAAAAACCAACTGCACTTGATGAAACAATATGTTTTATATGGTGGTTTCTCACATTAGATAACCCTTTTTTTAAGCAATTGAGTGATTCGACCCTACTTTCCAAGACGACTTTTTTGTAACTCTTGGTCCATCGTTCTGAAATGGATGCACCAGCCAAGTTAATAATCGCATCAACGTCTGTAAAGCAATTGACATCTATAATATCTTTTTTAGGATCCCAATAAAATCCTTTATAATTATGTTCAGATTTTATCTTCTCTTTTGAAGTCGTTAAATAGTGCACTGAGAAATCTTGCTCATCACATCTTTTCACAATCTCCTTTCCTATTAAACCTGTAGCTCCTGTAATTAATATCTTCATCTATCTTTTGTGCTTTTTATAAAGTTACCAAATGGAACTTTCATTATTTGCCACTTTACATTAGGTTTAACAGAATTAACAAATTATTTGATGTGTTGAAAATTTTCGAATTATTCAATGTGTTAACAGGATGACTATTAGACTTACCTATTCGTCAATGAATGAATGGAGGAATCATCTACTTCATAAACCCTTTTAACACAAAGTACTTTTTGTTCAGAAAAATAGATTATTATTTTAGAATCCTGAGAGTCTTTTAGCCTAAGAATCATTTGGCTCGATCTTCGACGAATGCTAAGAGAGTTTCAGCTTAGGAATTTGGCTTGTCTCTCTCTAAATGCTATGATCTTTTCTGGCTCTTAGCATTTGGATCCTTCCGCTCCGAATGCTAAGAGCCTTTTCTGGCTCTTAGCATTTCACGTTTTCCGGGGGGCCCGGGTAGTTTCTCAACATTGAAACCAACCGCTTTCATGGCACGACGCACGCTTCCTTTGGCAGCATAAGTAACCAAAACCCCATTTTCCTTTAAGGCATCAAACATAATTTTAAAAATAGATTCCGTCCAAAGTTCTGGCTGTACTCGTGCACCAAAAGCATCAAAATATATGAGATCAAAATTATTCTTATGAGTAATATCCTTAAATAGCTTTTGTTGCTTTTGAAGTGTAAAATAGGGTGTCAAAGGCATCACCTCTTCCCATAACCTTTGATGCATTTCTCTAAAAAGCATATTTTGTTCTGGCACCTGAAGTTGATCGGTATAGTTTAAAGCCTCCATTTCGCTTGATGAAATCGGGAATGCTTCCACCCCAACATATTGAATATCTATTTGATGTTTATCTGCTTGCAACAAAGTCAGAAAAGCATTAAGTCCTGTACCAAAGCCTATTTCTAAAATAGAAATGTTTTGTAAGGCACTTATGGATGTTTCTGCAATGTGAATACTCTTTTTTGATTGTATTTGGTCTATACAAAAAAGCAAACCATGTTTAATATATACGTGGTTTGCTTCCTGTATAGCGCCATGAACAGAATGGTATTGTTCATTCCATTCTTCTATTTGGATGGTTTTAGAACCATCGGCGGTTGTAATTATTTTGCGCTGCAACTATTATTTGTCTTTCAATAAAACACCGTTTGCCTCAAAGGTAAATGTCTTTTTGGATTCTGTAATTGCTGCAATTTCATCAGCAGATTTACCTGCGTCTTCAGCATAATGGCGTAATTCATCAACCGGAAGTTCATTTACAAAGGCCTTCCCATTGAGGACAACTTCCGTTCCCGCAATATCTTTTGGCATGAAGAACGCATAATCCTTAAATTTAACCATTACTTGCTCGCCATCGTCAAGACTGATTTTCATCCAACAACCTTTTGACTGGCATACCTCATCCACCTTACCAATCATTTTAGTGTTTATGGTATCACCAATGCGCATTGCCTTATATGTTTCAGCCATCTCTGTGGTAGATTTGGCGGCATCTGCAGTAATCTCTGTACCAATTGAAGTATAATTGTCAGCTTCCTTTTTTATCTCTGCAGCTTCTGGTTTTTTATCTTCAGTTTTGCAAGCCATAATGGATAACATTATTCCAAAAACGACAAGAACTTTCTTCATAATTAATTGATCTTTGTAATATTAGTGAAGCAAATATAACTTTTTTTTAAAATAAACTTTAGATTTTGTATACTGTAATAAATAACTAAATTTGCAGCATTAAACAAAATAAGATGATAAAACAGACTTCACACGAAATCGATATCGAAAAATCAAATACTTCTAAAATTAATGCTGTTGATTTTGAAAACTTGATATTCGGTAGAATTTTCACTGACCATATGTTTATATGTGATTTTGAAAACGATGAATGGCAAACGCCAAAAATTACGCCCTACCAACCTATGACCATGGATCCGTCTGCACGGGTGTTCCATTATGGACAGGCTGTTTTTGAAGGCATGAAAGCCTATAAAGATGATAACGGAAAAGTGTGGCTCTTTAGACCGGAAGATAATTTTAATCGTATTAATATATCGGCGGAACGTTTGGCAATGCCTGCATTTCCTAAGGATTACTTCTTTGAAGGATTGACCAAATTACTAGAATTGGACAGTGAATGGATAAAACCTGGTAAAGGAAATTCACTCTATATCAGACCTTTTATAATTGCAACCGATTCTGCAATTTCTGCATCTCCATCAACCAATTACCGATTCATGATCATCTGCTCCCCAGCAAGAGCTTACTATACAGAGAAAATACGGGTTTTAGTCGCTGAAAAGTTCAGTAGATCTGCTAACGGAGGTGTTGGTTTTGCAAAGGCAGCAGGTAACTATGCCGCACAATTTTATCCTACTAGTTTAGCTCAAAAAAGAGGTTTCCAACAAGTAATCTGGACTGATGCCGACACACACGAACGATTGGAAGAAGCGGGTACAATGAACGTTTTCTTTAGAATTAATGATACGTTAATTACCGCTCCTATCAGTGATCGAATTTTAGATGGTGTAACCAGACGCAGCATTATTCAATTAGCTCAGGACAATGATATAACGGTGGATATAAGACCAATTACCGTTACTGAAATTAAGGAAGCGTCTAAAAACGGTTCTTTAAAAGAGATTTTCGGGGCAGGAACTGCGGCGGTTATTAGTCCTTTTTCAGCTTTTGAACATAAAGAAGAACTTTTTGAATTACCAAATATCGAAAATTCATTTGCGGATACTTTAAAAGATAGAATGCTCGACATTCAGCACAATTTAGTTGAGGACAAACACGGCTGGAGATACGAAGCGTAAAGCACATAAATAACAATTTATAATATTCCAAATTCCAACATATAATATTTTGGAATTTGGAATTTTTTATTTTGTGCTTGTATTTTAAGAGTTAAGTATTTTAGAAATATCTGGCATATAATAATTAGGTCCTTTAAGCACTTTTCCATCTTCACGATAAATCGGTTCGCCATCCTCTCCCAATTTGCTCATATTGCTCTTTTGGATTTCATTAAATACCTCTTCAATTTTATGCTGCATACCGTGTTCGATGATCGTGCCACATAAGATATAGAGCATATCTCCCAAGGCATCAGCAACCTCAACTAAATCATTAGCGTTGGCAGCTTCTAAATACTCTTCATTTTCTTCTCTCATTAACTTATAACGGAGCAAGTTTTTATCTATTCCTAAGTCGGCTTTCGGGGATTCTCTATAACCAATTTTAAAAGCTGAATGAAAGGCTTTTACAGCTTCGATTTTTTTCTTCATTTTGATATATTTATATGATGTTATCTCTTTAATAGTTGTAGGAAATGTACCTTGAAAATCTCGAAAGTCTGATTCAACATTCTCTGTCAACGTGCCATTTTTATAATAAGGGTGTACAGATTCTAAAAGGTTTGATTAATTTCGCATAAAAATAGCTATATGTTATCAAATGGTCAATTGATTTTTGGGATTTCATTTGCGATCGTGTTTATCGTCATCCTGATTTATGCGTATCGAAAAGATTTAAAAATTCACAGAAAATATTATAAAGGAAGTATCTGGATTCTCATTGCATTTATCGCTTTTATTCTAATGATTACCGCAGCTAAATCTCTGCTTACCTAATTTTTCAACTTTTTTGAGATGCCATTTTTAAACAGTCGCGATGTTTGTTAAAACAAGATCATGACTATACTTATCTCACTTAGTGTACGGCTCATGATTAATATTCTTTTACTCAAATTTAGTATCAATAAAAATAAAAAGCAGGACATTTAAAACATCCTGCTTTTAGCATTAAAATTGATTTTTTAATATTTTAGTTGTCGTCTTTTAAAAAGCTATACGTTTTGCTGTAATTTAACATCTGTCCCTTATATGATTCTGGCTGGGTTACTTTTACAGCCGTAATCTCACCGTTATCATCTATTTCTGGCACCAGTACAGGATTTACGAATCCGCTGTAAGGAGCGTCGGGGAACTGTTCGTTTCTTTTTAAAATTTCTTTATGAGATTCTTGATTTACCTTCACGCCATAAGTTTCCACTAAGGCCTCCACCGCTTTATAATCGCCTTCTGATTTAATCCGTTGGGTTTCACGTAACAATTGCCCAAAAAGTTCATGCAGTTTCTCATAATTGTTGATGTTGTAGTAGGTTTTCCCATCCCGCGTAATTTTCTCTATGACATTATCCCTTTGTCCGTTTTCAAAAACCCAGGCGCTTACCCATTGTCTGTTTCTCATATGCGCCTGTACCACATCATTACCTAAATTCAATCGAATTAATTGTGTCATTAAACCATTGCGGATATAGCGATCATAAGCCGCCATTCCCGTTTTTTTCCAATCCTCTACCAATCCAAGTTCTTGTAGTTTTGGATGATATAAATAATACAATCCCACCAAATCTGCACGACCTTCTTCTAAAGTTGACGCATAATTTTTAAGCGTTTCTTTAGTTTCTCCGACGCCAGGATTCAGTTGTCCTGAAGCATGACCAATTACTTCATGCAAAGCAGTATGTAATTTATCAGCTTGTTGCCCATAATTTTTCTCGAGTTCCAGTTCTTCTTCATCATTGACAAACTCCTCGGTTCTTCCTGTACTTCCTGCATTACTATAGGCCTCAATAATATTTCCCAGAGATACAGATTTACTTCCAACTTCAGAACGGATCCAATTAGCATTTGGTAAATTAACTCCAATTGGCGTGCTTGGCGAGGCATCTCCCGCTTCACCGGCAACATTGACCACTTTATAAGTGACACCAACTACATTTTTCTTTTTGTGAGCGTCCATTAAAGGCGAATTATCTTCAAACCATTGCGCGTTATCCGACAGTACTTTCATTTTTTGTGACATGTCAAAATCATTGATTTGAACAATGCTCTCATAGGAGCCTCTATAACCTACTGGATCGTTATAGACTTCAATAAAACTATTGATATAATCCACATTGCCCGCAGTTGCTGCAGTCCAAGCTACGTTATAATTATCCCAGGTCTGTAGATCGCCTGTTTTATAATATTGTATCAACAAGCCTAAAGCATCACCTTGTGGTTTATTTTCTGCAACCCCTTTAGCCAATTCTAACCATTTAATAATTTCATCTATCGCTGCTCCGTACAAACCTCCAGATTTGTAAACCAATTCTTTTAACACACCATTTTCCTTTATTAATTTAGAATTCAATCCAAAAGATAATGGTTTATCAGGATTCGGAGATTTCTTGTTCTTGTAGAATTTCTCCACATCAGCAGTTGTCACATCTGGCCCATAAAAATTCACAGCAGATAAGGCCACATTATCCACACCTTTGGACTGATCAACTTTTCTTAAATCTTTATCATTAAAAATCACATCAAACGCCTCTCCTTCCAACTTACCGTTTTTTTCGACCAACAATGATTTTAAATAGTCCTCTGAAAATCCGGGCTTTAATTTATCATTAGAATAATGATGATGGATTCCACTACTAAACCAAACACGTTTTAAGTAGTTTTCGAATGCTTTCCAATCCTCTGAAGATGTTTCTCCGTCATAATTTGTATAAACGGTTTCTAATGCTTTCCTGATTTTGAGATTATGACGGTAATTTTGATCCCACATGATGTCTCGACCAGCTAATCCTGCTTGGGTTAAGTAGTACACTAACTTCTGTTCTTTCAAGGTTAGATTTTCCCAACCAGGAATTTGGTAACGCAGAATTTTAATGTCAGAAAATTGCTCTACACTGTAATCAAACGCGGTGGCATCTTTGTTAATCTCAACAGAGTTTTCCGTGGCATTTTTGTTTGTTTTTAATTCGTTCTTGCAAGAATAAGTTAAGCTCATTGCCAACACAATCCCGAATATAGATCTTAAGTTCATCAGTTGAATTTTAAATATTTATACTACAAATGTAATATTTATTAGGATACTATAAAATTGTCTATCTTTGATGAACTCTACAAAATCCATTCATGAAAATTTTAAAATACCTTTTATTTCTATTGCTTATTGCCTTCATCGGAATGGCTATTTATGTTGCAGTTCAGCCCAACGATTTTGAAATTACTGAAACCAAAACCATCAAGGCTCCTAAAGCAGTAGTTTTTGAAATTGTTTCTGATAGCACTGATTCTGATTGGTCTTCTTTTTGGAAAAAATCAGAAACATTAAAAAAATCGGTTTCCCATTCTAATGACTCAATCAATCAGATTTTTACGAGTAATCGTATTAATAATTCAGAATTGAAATGGGTTTTCGTTTCCAATCCTGATGGTTCTACTAGCGTAACACGTACCCTTGACGCAGATAAGTTATCATTTATGACAAAAGCCAAATTTGCCTTGTTTGGAGATAACGAAGACAAACTTTCAGACCAGTTCAAAACGGATCTAGAAAGTCTTGACAAAAAAGTAGCCGTAAGCATGACTGCCTATACAATTAAGGTCGATGGCATTACAGACTATGGAGGCGGTTTTTATATGTATAATACCATTTCTGCAAAAAGTAGTAACATGATTACTACAATGACCAAACAGCAAAGTGATCTCAGTACATTTATGAATGCTCATAATATTACCGCCAGCGGCATGCCTTTGACCATTTTGATAGAAATGGATGCAGATACTGGCAATGTCATCATGAGCAATGGTATTCCCGTGCGTGAAAGAGTTATCGTTGCTGAAGACAGTAACATTCTTTGTGGTTATATGGAGCGAACCAAAGCTCTTAAAGTGACTTTACAGGGAAATTACACCAATTTAGCTGAAGCCTGGGCAACGGCAAAAGCCTATTTAAAAGACCAAGATTTAGAAGCTTCGGAAATGAGCCCGTTTATGGTTTACAAAAATGATGAGACAAAGGTTCCGAATCCTGCCCATTGGATTATAGATATTTATATACCAATTGCAGAAAAAGTTGAAGCTACAGAAAACTCTGAAGCCTTGTGAAACAATTCCTATTAGTTTTTGTTGGCGGTGGATTTGGGAGTGTCCTAAGATTTATAATCTCAAAATATCTTAACAACTCGGAAATGGGAATACCCTACGGCACTTTTGCGGCTAATATTTTAGGAAGTTTGCTCATAGGAATTATTTTGGGAATGGCACTTAAACATAATTCCTTGTCTCAAAATCAAATCTTATTTCTAGCAACAGGTTTTTGTGGGGGATTTACAACGTTTTCAACATTTGCCTATGAAAATCACATCTTTTTAAAATCTGGCGATTTTATGAGTTTTACTATTTATACGGTTTCAAGTTTTGTTATTGGATTCTTGGCGGTTTTTGGAGGGATGTATTTGGTGAAGAGTTGACTCCATGTGGGCGATGTCGGATGACTCAATACAGATGAAAATTTTCGCAGACAGCGAAGATTTCCCAGGAAATTGCTAATTCCTGCTGCTGAACAATTTTACTGAGGACTGCCTGCCTGACCAAAGCTTTTACGGAGCGGAAGACTGAGACTGATTACTGAAAACTGAAGACTAAAACCCCTTCACTCCTGCCTTAACCTCAACACCCATATAGTTTTCGCGTGGTACAATTGGGCACGAATACAGCTCATTATATGCGCAATATGGATTATAGGCTGCATTAAAATCGATAGTTATCTGATCTCCTTCAGGAATTTTTAAATCAATATAACGTCCGCCGCCATAGCTTTCGTCGCCATTAGTATCGTCTAAAAAAGGTAAAAATAGGTAATCTTCAAAACCTTCATCTGTCATCAAATCTTGATCGCGATAGACATTCAATTGAAATGATTCGTTTTTTAAACTGAAAGCAATTTCACCATATTTCACATATTCTGGAAGTCTATCTGTAGTTGTCTTCATTTTGAAAGGCTTCTCATCCGGAGTCCTTTTAAAAGTTGCCTTTACCACATAAGAGGAATCCACTTTAAAAAAATCCAATCCCTTAAAATCTCTTCTGTCCTTCTTTTTTAACGGTGATTTTGAAGCATCTTTAAATTCTGAATTCATATTTCTTTGAAATTCCGTTTCACCTTGCAAACGCTCTTTTGGCTGATTGCAACCTAACAATAAAAATATTCCGAAAAAAAGTGAATAAATAATTTTCATGTGTTTATACTTATGGATTTCAATTTTTCAACTGCAGGACGCAATTAATATCCTTCTAGAATTAAATGTAGAACCTGCTCAATCATAAAAAATAGTTAAACAACAAAAATACAACTTTAACCATTTTCACCTAACTTCGATTGACAATTAAAATGGGCACGCGCGAATCTATAACCAAAACGAAATCTCTTCTTTACAAATTGCACTTGTTCTATTGAATCCACCAAAATTATAAAAGAAACGAATTTATTTTCTGAATTTAAAAGAGTTTGTGCTGTTAATCAAAATTTGTTCGAATCATTAAAACCTTAGTTATCTTAAATCTTAAAAAATGAACTTAAAATCCGATAGCAACGTCGGATTTTTTATTCTTAAATAGTACGCTGTAGAATATATTTTAGTAAACAAATCCTAATTGAGGTTTGAATCTCGATTGATGAATTTATAATCAAACAAAAATGAAAACATTGTTTTCTAATTACGTCAAAACATTTGCAGGTCTTTCGAGAGAAGTTTGGTGACTTGCCTTAATAACGCTGATCAATAGAGCAGGTACGATGGTTATCCCGTTCTTATCCTTATATCTCACGACAGATTTGGATTTTACGCTCGATGATGTCGCATGGATTATGAAGGCATTTGGATTTGGTTCTTTGACGGGGTCATGGATTGGCGGCAAGCTCACAGATAAAGTTGGTTATCACAAAGTTATGGTTGCGAGCTTAGTGCTGAGCGGACTACTTTTTATTGGCATGCAAGTTTTAGAAAGCTTTAATGCTATTTGTATTGGGATTTTCTTGCTTATGGCTGTTGCCGATATGTTTAGACCCGCCATGTTTGTTGCCTTAAACGCCTATATTAAACCTGAAAATAAAACCCGTAGCATAACTTTGATTCGGCTGGCAATTAACCTCGGGTTTTCAGCAGGTCCGGCCATTGGCGCATTTATCATCACAACAATGAGTTATCATAGTCTCTTTTGGATTGACGGTTTGTCCTGTATGATTGCTGGAATCGTATTGATAAATGTATTGCATCCTAAAAAATCAAAAACGTTAGATTTGGAAATTAATCCAAATCCTAAATCTGCATACACCGATAAATTTTTTATGATATTTTTTTTGGCGATGGTAATCTTCGGGATTATTTTCCTCCAACTTATTTCAACTGTTCCTTATTTTTACAAAGAAGGTATTGGTCTTTCCGAGTTTCAAATCGGCCTATTAATGGGATTAAACGGAATATTGATATTAATTTCCGAAATGCCACTTATCAAATGGCTGGAGAGCACATCTTATACTAAAATAGGACTCATGATCTTTGGATTAATCTTAACGTGTATCAGTTTTGTCTTTTTATTTATTAATCCATGGCTCGGTTTTGTTATTATTAGCATGATTATATTGACCTTTGGAGAAATGATTGTATTTCCCTTTTCAAATTCATTTACATTAGACCGCGCAAAACGTGGACTTAAAGGAGAGTATATGGCACTTTATAGTATCTCGTTCTCTATTTCACATATTTTTGCCCATAATCTAGGCTTCCATTTAATTGACGCATTAGGTTTTCACAGAACATGGGGAATTATGGCTCTTTCGGGAGTTTTTGGATTGGGCCTTTTGATGTATCTGAAAAGCCAAATGAACACAACCAAACAAATATTAACACATGACAACAGCATATAAAGTACTCATCATTGGAGCAGGACCTATTGGGATCGCCTGCGCACTAGAATGTGAAAAGAGAAATTGGGAATATGTGGTACTTGAAAAAGGAGCATTGACCAATTCCTTATTTAATTATCCAAAAAATATGTCGTTCTTTTCAACCTCAGAAAAGCTTGAAATTGATGCCATTCCTTTTATCAGCAACAATCCAAAACCCAATCGGGATGAAGCACTTGAATATTACAGAAGGGTCGCCACTTCAAATCTTTTAAATATTCATTTATATGAAGAGGTTATTACCATAAATAAAAAAGATTATCATTTCGTAGTCACATCTTCTAAAACGGAATACTACGCTGAAAAAGTGATTATCGCCACAGGATTTTATGATATCCCAAACTTACTGGATGTTCCAGGAGAAAACTTGCCGAAAGTGACCCACTATTACAATGAGGCACATCCTTATGCCATGCAGAATGTAGTTGTAGTCGGGGCAAGCAATTCCTCCGTCGATGCGGCGCTTGAAATTTGGCGTAAAGGCGGTAAGGTCACTATGGTTATCAGAGGTTCAGAAATTGGGGAGCGCGTAAAATATTGGGTAAGACCAGATATTATCAATAGAATAAAAGAAGGAAGTATCACGGCTTATTTCAATTCAGAAATAGTAAGAATTACGACTAATGATATAAAGATTACTACATCCACCGGCGAAATGACGTTGAAAAATGATTTCGTCGTAGCCTTGACTGGGTATCGACCTAATTTTAAGTTTCTCACGGATTCCGGGATAAACCTTACCAATGACATAGCCTGCTTACCAAACTATGATCCAGATACCATGGAAACTAATGTATCAGGAATATATTTAGCTGGTGTAATTTGTGGAGGTATGGAAACCCATAAATGGTTTATTGAAAACTCGAGGATTCATGCTAAATTAATAACCGATCACATCGAAGCTGTCGACCTTTAAAAAGATTAAATTATGGAACAATGGGAAAAATTGCCGGTATTTCAAAAAGCAAGGGAAATTATGGATCTGGTAGGTTCTATCATAGACTCGGTTGAAAAAACGGATATTGCATTTAATGACCCCATCGAAGCGGAAATGATTCAACATAATCTAAAATATATGGGTATTAATGCGTCAATAATACCTGCGAAAATTGCTGGAGTCTCCTCTGAAGACATGTTCTATGACCTTCGTATGGAAAATGCTGCGATTATTAGAAAGGCCGCAAGAGAGTTAATTACTGATGCAAGTGGTTTGCAAATGCACGGCTATCCGGATATTGAATATTTAGACCTGTTACGAAAAGACGTGGAAGAATTCAGAATATTATTTGCGGAATGGGTAAAGACGTTTGATTGCTGGAATTATATCATTGACCGTTGGGGACTTTTTAATCCACCAGGCGTGAATTATGACGATGTGGATCCAGATGATGATATTCCTTTTGACTTTGATGATTTTGATGGCTTTGAAGACCTTTAAAATCAATTCTATTGTTTTATAGGTTTCACTTCATTATATTTTATGACGTGAGATAAAACAATCTGCGTTTTAGTTTCGCCGTAAACAATAAGTTGATCTATAAAGTTCTCTAAATGTTTCTGGTTCTTGAGAGCTACTTCCATCACAATATTTTCATTACCTGTTATGCGGTAGCAGTTCAACACCTCTTCATAGGTTTTTACTTTTTCAAGAAACGGTTTAAGCATGCCCATAAACGCTCTTAATGTGATGATGGCCTTTAATTGGTAGCCTGCTTCGAAAGGAGATACGAAGGCGTGATACCCTTGGATAATCCCAGCGTCTTCCATCTTTTTTATACGTTCAGAAACTGCGGGCGAACTGATTCCCACCTGTCTACCAATGGCAGCATTCGATTGACGCGCATTATGCTGTAAACACTTCAAAATCTTCCAGTTAAGTGAATCAATACTCATTCTAAAGAAAATTAACTTAATTGCTTTAATAATTAAAGCAAATATAGGTCTTTCCTTTAATATCGATTATTGCAGGTCTGATTTTGTCACTAAATTTGATAAATTACTATAAAGAATAATGTTGTACCCAATTCCATCCCATCATTCTGATTTGCCTATTTATAAAAAGGCCATGGAAATCATTATACTTTCCAGAAGTATTTCTACCTATTTGATTCAAGACTTATCCTATTTAAAACCAGATGGTTCTGAAGACAAAAACATTTATTTTTCTGGCGATATTGTGCAACAATCCACTTCACTGGCTCCGGAAATTGTCAATGCCGTAATTGAACGTTATTCAGATAAAAAGTATAAGCATATTGCTTCTTTAGAACGGTTAACTACCCTGCTTTATAAAAATTGCAAACGCTTAGAAAAAAGTCACAGTAACGGCAGAGAATATCTTCCTATTTTAAGAAGTGAACTGAAAAAGTTTCGAAAATTACAACACACATGGACGTTGACTTTATAATTTACTAAAGGAGCACCATGAATGAATTCCAAAAGCCAGATTCCAAATAAAAATTAAAGCTGATTAATGACAGACTTTGCAGTTTTCCCGTTCCTGTAATTCGCCAACCAAATAACCATTATTATTCACTTTAAAATTACAACAATCCATAAATCCTTGCGTGACGAGTTTTCTGGCGCGTTGAATCTGCGATTTTACAGTCGGTAAGGGTATTTGAAGTCGATCAGAAATGTGCGCTTGCTTTAGACCTTGAATGTCAGATAAAATTAAAGGATCTCTATACTTTTTTGGCAAACTTTTAATTATGCCGTGCAAGCAATCCTCTTTCGTATGCCCTGGATTGGCCTCCTCAAAAACAGTAACGTCTTCGTCTTCGGCAGTTACATAATTAAGATTACTATTTCTAAAATAATCCATAACCGTATAGCGCGCGATTGAAAACACCCACGATTTTATTTTGGTAGTATCTTTTAAAGTAGTCAGCTTGACATGTACCTTAATGAAGGTTTCCTGAAGTAAATCATCAGCTACTGCGTCATTCTTAACTTTACTTAAGATAAAGCGTTTGATTTCATTCGCATATAGATCCCAAACATTTTTAGTTTTCATAAGGGTACATTAAAAAAGAGTCTACTTAGTATAAAACTACTAAAATAGACTCTAATTACTGATATTTTAAACTAAGCTTAACAGTTGCAATTAGCACAAGTACAGTTGTCACAAGTGCAAGCAGCACAATTTCCTTTTTGGCAGCTATCGCAATTGCAGGTGCATTCTTTATTTTTCATAATCTATATATTTAAAAGGTTCAACTAATAGACGTTAAAAAGATTAAAAAGATGCATTTTAAAGACATTATTTTTGATGTACTCCTTAGTCATAATCATTCCAGTCTACAATTTGGCTTTCGGCCAAATGATATTTTTCTGATTTAATAGTGTAGATCAACCAATCAAAATAATTTTTAGATCTTCTTTTGAAGTTGTAGCGTAATGTTGTTTCCATATTCGAATCATTATATAGGTTATACATTAAAAGTAAATTGTGACTTCATAAAAATAGTTTTGAAAATTGAAAGCAGCACCATTTACCTCTACAAATTAGTTGTTTTGCGTTTTTAACTCCTTAACATGCATTGTTTTACAGAAATCGACGACGAGTGTCAATCTAATAAATACAAAAACCCTGAACTTTTGTATTCAGGGTTATGGATGATAACCATCAAAATTACTTTTTAGATATATGGATATAGCTCTTAATCTAGCTATTATGTTTTTGGACAAGCTCGAAATATATGATTCTCAAAGGTTTTGCAAAAAGCAAATTCAGATAAATAAAACTTCGAATTAACCCGCAAAGATCAGGCTAAAAAGCATGATAAGCGATTTACACACATTACCCGAGAAAGGAAATCGTAAATATAGAAACTTAGAACCTACCCGAATAGATCTCGCTCAGAAGCGGGATAAGCGACTCACGCACATTGCCCCGAAAGGAAAAACTTATATCTATAACTTTGAACTTAACCCGAAGAGATCCCGCTAAAAAGCGGGATAAGCGACTCACACACATTTCCCGAAAAGGGAAATCAGATGGATCAAACTTTCATTTACCCGAAGAGATCCCGCCAAAAGGCGGGATAAGCGACTCACACACATTTCCCGAAAAGGGAAATGTGGTTCGCTGCTTACATATTTCTTCTATACTGCCCTCCTACTTCAAACAATGACTCCGTTATTTGACCCAGTGACGCCACTTTACAGACTTCCATTAAGGCTTCAAAAATATTCTCGTTGTGAATGGCTTTGTATTGCAATTCTTTTAATTGTGCTTCAATATCATTTCCTTTATGAAGATTTTCGAGTGTTTTGATTTGGAATTGCTTCTCTTCCTCAGTGGCGCGAATGACTTCTTTCGGAATTACAGTTGGCGAACCTTTGCTGCTTAAAAACGTATTCACACCAATAATTGGAAACTCGCCATTATGTTTTAAGGTCTCATAATACAAACTTTCCTCTTGAATTTTACTGCGTTGGTACATCGTTTCCATCGCGCCAAGAACGCCACCTCTTTCAGTAATACGGTCAAATTCTAACAACACTGCCTCCTCCACTAAATCGGTCAGTTCTTCAATAATGAATGACCCTTGAATTGGGTTTTCATTTTTGGCCAATCCTAATTCCTTATTAATAATTAATTGAATAGCCATGGCACGACGCACGGATTCTTCTGTTGGTGTGGTAATCGCCTCATCATAAGCATTAGTATGCAGAGAATTACAGTTATCATAAATAGCATACAATGCTTGAAGCGTCGTACGAATGTCATTAAAATCAATCTCTTGAGCATGTAAACTACGCCCTGAAGTTTGGATATGATATTTCAACATTTGTGCTCTTGGATCAGCGGCATATTTGTTTTTCATTGCTTTAGCCCATATTTTACGAGCGACGCGGCCAATAACTGCATATTCTGGATCGATGCCGTTAGAGAAAAAGAAGGACAGGTTGGGTCCAAATTTATTAATATCCATTCCTCTACTTAAATAGTATTCTACGTAAGTAAAACCGTTGGATAATGTTAAAGCCAATTGCGTAATAGGGTTCGCGCCGGCTTCAGCAATATGATATCCAGAAATAGACACCGAATAGAAATTCCGTACATTATTCTCAATAAAATATTCCTGTACGTCTCCCATCAATCGCAAGGCAAATTCAGTGGAAAAAATACAAGTATTTTGTGCTTGATCTTCCTTTAAGATATCGGCCTGAACGGTACCACGTACTTGAGCAATTGTTTTAATTTTGATATCCTGGTAAACGTCATTCGGCAGTACTTGATCCCCAGTAACACCTAAAAGCATTAATCCTAATCCGTCGTTGCTTTCTGGCAAATCACCTTTGTAGGATGGTCGCTCAATATCTTTGTCTTTGTAGATTTTTGCAATTTTAGCCTCTACCTCATTTTCAAGTCCATGCTCCTTAATGTAAAGTTCACATTGCTGATCAATGGCAGCATTCATAAAAAAGCCTAACAGCATTGGCGCAGGACCATTAATTGTCATACTGACTGAAGTCATCGGATGCGACAGATTAAAACCTGAATATAATTTTTTAGCATCATCTAAACAACAGATGCTGACCCCCGCATTACCGATTTTTCCGTAGATATCAGGTCGAAGGTCTGGATCATTTCCGTAAAGTGTAACACTATCAAAAGCAGTGGACAACCGTTTTGCAGGCAAGCCCGCACTCACATAATGGAAGCGTCGGTTGGTTCTTTCTGGTCCACCTTCTCCAGCAAACATACGTGCTGGATCTTCTCCTGTCCTCTTAAAAGGATATAATCCTGAGGTAAATGGAAATTCGCCAGGAACATTTTCTTGAAGAATCCATCGTAAGATATCGCCCCAAGCTTGGTATTTCGGAAGCGCTACTTTCGGGATTTGTAAATGTGAGAGTGACTCCGTATGTGTTTCTATTTTTATTTCCTTGTCCCGTACTTTAAACGAATAGATGGGATTCTTGTAAGTGTTGACTTTTTCATCCCAACCAGTAATTACTTCCCAATTATATGGATCGAGATTTAATTTGACACGGTCAAATTCGGCTACTAATAACTTTATAAAATCAGTATTATCTTCTAACTCTGAACCTACTGATTTACTTTCAATTCCCGCCTTGTCCAATTCTGGAACATGACCAATAACCGATTCTAGTGTTTTATAAATACCAAAGAGTTTTTGTGCAACTTCCACTTGCTCATTCGCTGTTTTATCATATGCACGATTACTTTCCGCAATTTCTGATAGATAACGTGTTCGAGCCGGTGGAATGACAAATATCTTTTCGCTCATTTCATCAGAAATAATATAAGACGATTTCAAGTCCGCGTCGGTTTTCTCTACAATCTTATCCATAATCGCTTTGTAGAGCGTGTTCATGCCAGGATCGTTAAACTGTGAAGCTATTGTTCCGAAAACAGGTAGATCCTTGGGATCAACATTCCATAACAAATGATTGCGCACATATTGTTTTTTTACATCACGCAAAGCGTCTAAAGAACCTCTTTTATCAAATTTGTTAATCGCTACCAAATCAGCAAAATCGAGCATATCAATCTTTTCTAACTGCGTGGCTGCACCAAATTCAGGCGTCATTACGTATAGCGATACATCAGAATGTTCGATGATTTCAGTATCGGACTGACCAATCCCTGAGGTTTCTAAAATGATCAAATCATATTTAGCAGCTTTCAATACCTGTGTGGCTTCATGCACATATTTCGATAGGGCCAAGTTAGATTGTCTTGTTGCCAAACTGCGCATGTACACGCGCGGATTATTAATGGAATTCATTCGTATACGGTCTCCTAGTAAAGCACCACCCGTTTTTCGTTTTGACGGATCCACAGATACCAATGCCACTGTTTTCTCCGGATAATCGATTAAAAAGCGACGTACCAATTCATCCACCAGAGAAGATTTTCCTGATCCACCCGTACCTGTAATACCAAGCACCGGTGTCTGTGAGGTTTTATTTATATCGTGAATTTTATCTAATGTCGTTTTTGCCACTTCTGGATAGTTCTCCGCGGAAGAAATAATTCTTGCAATCGCTCTTGGATTTTTACTTTCCAATTCATCCAACTCGCCATTTAGTACATCGCCAATCGCATAATCAGAGGTCATTACCAAATCATTGATCATGCCTTGTAAACCAAGTTCTCTCCCATCATCTGGAGAGTAGATTCTCGTAATGCCATAATCCATCAACTCCTTAATTTCTTCAGGTAGAATAACACCTCCACCCCCACCAAAAATTTTGATATGGCCGGCACCTTTTTCCTTTAATAGATCATGCATGTATTTAAAATACTCATTATGACCACCTTGATATGAGGTTAACGCAATAGCATTGACATCCTCTTGAATGGCGGTATTGACTACTTCCTCAACACTTCTATCATGGCCTAAATGAATGACCTCAACACCTGTTGATTGAATAATACGACGCATAATATTAATGGCGGCATCGTGCCCGTCAAAAAGAGATGCAGCGGTTACTATCCTAACTTTATGTTTTGGTTTGTATGGAGTTGTTGGTTTCATTAGTAAAAATTAAGATTATACGTTACGCAAATTTACAGATTTTATAAAAGATGTGCACCAATATTATGAATAGTTTAAAACTTTCAAAAGCGGAGAATAACTGTATTTTATCTCACGTTTCTACTATTTTTTTTAATTGCTCTTGATCAAATTTCAGACGTAAAATTGACAGCGCAGAGAAAATAGCATTTACCTGAAAATTTCGCCAAAACCACATTTACTGAACTATTTGCTATATTTTTGTGCTCACTAAAATTGATCAATATGAAAAAGTCTTTATTTATTGTGCTTGCTATTTTCACCTTAAATTCGTGTGCTGAACTGCAAGGTATTGTAGATTCTTTGCCACAAAGTGGAGGTATTTTATCAAATGCAGACATGGCAGCTGGTTTAAGACAAGCTTTGGACTTTGGAATAGAAAAGCAAGTTACTAAACTCACAAAAACTGATGGGTTCTACAGAAACGAGTTGGTAAAAATACTGTTACCTGCCGAGTTAAAAAAGGTCGATAAAGGTTTACGCGATATAGGATTGGGTAGTTTAGCCGATGAAGGTTTGAAGGTTCTCAATAGAGCCGCTGAAGACGCTGTTAAAGAAGCTACTCCTATTTTTGTTAATGCTGTCAAAGACATCACTTTTGGAGATGCCAAGAATATACTTTTAGGAACGGATGATGCCGCTACAAAATATCTTACAACCAAAACCCAAACCTCTTTATATGATAAGTTCCATCCCGTAATTAATAGTTCATTCACAAAGGTCGGTGCTGATCAAGTTTGGGCTAACTTGATCAATAGATATAATGCCATTCCGTTTACCACCAAAGTCAATCCTGACTTGACAGATTATGTTACTGCAGAAGCTTTGAAAGGAGTTTATACTATGATTGCGGTAGAAGAAAAACAGATTAGAACTTCAGTAGGTGCGAGAAGTACTGATTTATTGAGAAGAGTGTTCGCCATTCAGGATAAAAATTAAGTTGATTTGTTTTGATAATCAATTGAATACAATATAAAATTAAAATTTGAGCATAATTTTACGATTTAAAAATTTCATTATTCGTTATCTGTAGGAATAGGATTAAGTTTAAGTCGGTTGATGCTCTCAACCGACTTTTTTATGCATATTTTAAAAAGTTTAACTTGTTCCCTAAGCCAATTTTAAATATATTTAACTTTCAAACAGATGTAGTTATGAAAAATCTATCTGAAATCAAAGCGCACCAAATCAAACTTCAAAATCGGTACAAGCAACTGATAGAGAAAGCTTACAACGTTCGTCAAACTGACCATGCTTTAAGTGACATCTCCGAATATAAAGCAATTAAACTTTTAAATAAGCTGAATCGTTTGAAATATCTAAGTAGAGAAAGTATTCGTACCCGCCTTACCTAAGAAAATTTATCAAAATCTTAACTTTAATCTCACAACATTAAATCCTTATTCAACGTATTTATAGATGTCACTCCTTACCTATAGATTATGAATAAACATTTTTGCAAAGTCGGAAAAATCAGATTCGGCCTCAATGAGGTTTTTAACATAAAAGAATTAGAAAAAAATTATTTAAAGTTTTCGGAAGAAGCCTACAACCTGATGCAAACAGATTCCAGTATAAGCGATTTTTTATATGGAGAAGCTAACAAACTGAAGAAGCTTATTTTGAGTCTAAAAAACCCTAACCCAATTAATGTTGATGCAACGTTTTAAAGTAATCAAACGCTTTCAATAATCGCGATCCATACCAAGAGAACATTTCGCCATCCACCACAATAATGTTTGCGTTGGGAAAGTACTTTCTAACCTCTTGTACATGACTTTCATTGAATGGAAATGGCTCCGTGGATAGCATTACCAAATCTGCAGATTCTGGTCTGTTTTTTTGAAGGTTTACTTCAGGATAACGCTTTAAATTGTTATAATAATTCTCAAGTCCATTAAGACTCAACAATTCATCAATAAAATTAAGTTTTGCGGCGACCATCCAAGGTTGTTTCCATATAAAATAGGCAACACTTCTTTTTGGCTTATCTTTTATAAATTGATCAAATTCTAATTTTTTAACCGTGATTTCGTTGATAATTTCAGTGGCTCTTTCTTCCTTAGAAAAAAGCGCTCCGTATAACTTTATCAACTCCAGAGAATCCTCTATCGTAAAAATATCACTGATGTGAACGGTTGCGATTTTCTCCAATTCCTGAATCATTTCTTTTGTGTTTTCTTCTTTATTACACAAAATTATGTTGGGTTGCAAGGCTTTTATTTTATCAAAATGGACTTGTTTGGTACCACCAACGATCGTTTTCTCTCCTTTTAGATAAATGGGATGTACACAAAACTTTGTAACGCCCACAATGGCATCTTCAAGACCTAAATCGACCAATAATTCGGTTTGTGAAGGGACTAAGGAGATAATCCGCGTTGGAGTTTTTTCTAAAAGGATATGTCTATTGAGTTGGTCTTTCATTTTTTCGATGCATAAAAACCTAGAGATTATTACACAGAGGCTTCACAGAGTTTCACAAAGAAATGGTCTAAAATAATGGAAATTTTTCAATCAAAATAAGTGCCATTTCCTGTTGCAATTCTTTCGCTTTCTCAGCAGCGGCTTCAGCAAAGTGCTCATCATTTGAGGCGTAAATAATGCCTCTGGACGAATTGATCAATAAACCTACAGAGTCGTTCATTCCGTATTTACATACCTCTTGAAGATTACCACCTTGCGCACCAACGCCTGGAACCAACAAAAAACTGTCTGGAATTATTTTTCTGATATCTGCCAAGTATTCAGCTTTTGTTGCGCCAACAACATACATTAGATTTTCAGAGTTTCTCCAAGTTTTTGAGGTTTCTAATACGTGTTTATAAAGCTCTTTACCTTCGATGGTTTTTGTTTGAAAATCATAAGCTCCTTCATTGGAAGTCAAAGCCAAAAGAATCGTATGTTTCTCCTTAAACTCCAAAAAGGGTTCTACCGAATCTTTTCCCATATATGGTGCTACTGTAACACTATCAAAACCTAGATCCTTAAAAAATGCTTTAGCGTACATACTACTCGTATTGCCGATATCGCCGCGTTTAGCATCTGCAATAGTAAAAATTTCAGGATAATTTTGATTGAGGTATTGAACTGTTTTCTCTAATGATTTCCATCCTTTTAATCCGTAAGCTTCATAAAAGGCCGTGTTAGGTTTATACGAAATACATAGATGATGTGTGGCATCAATAATCCCTTTATTAAAAGCAAAAATAGGATCTTCCTCTTTAAGAAGATGTGGTGGGATTTTGTCCAAATCAACATCTAATCCTATACAAAGGAAAGATTGTTTTTTTTTGATTTGCGCAATAAGTTGTTGTGTTGTCATTCCTCCTTAATCCTCCGAAGGAGGAAACTGTTATGTGATTACTCTTACTAGATCAATTGTGTGAGATAATATTGCCTCCATATGAGTGTCCTTTCCTTTGGAAATCCCGATAGCTATCTGGAAGGATAGGCTTTTTTTAAATTACATCCGTATTTGCTTTTAACTTCTCTGTATTTTCAGCCAATTGCAGTTCGTCAATGATACGCTGGATATCGCCATTAACGATATTACCCAAATCATAAAGTGTTAAACCGATTCTATGATCGGTAACGCGACCTTGAGAATAATTGTAGGTTCTGATTTTTGCACTTCGATCTCCTGAAGTGACCATAGTCCCACGTTTTGCCGAATCTGCTTCCAGTTTTTTCGCAAGCTCCATGTCGTATAATCGAGAGCGCAATACTTTAAATGCTTTCTCCTTATTTTTATGTTGCGATTTTTGATCCTGACATTGTGCCACCAATCCCGTTGGAATATGCGTTAAACGCACTGCAGAATATGTTGTATTTACAGACTGACCTCCTGGACCTGAAGAACAGAAAAAGTCTATCCGTACATCTTTTGGATTGATTTCAATATCAAATTCTTCGGCTTCTGGAAATACCATCACAGTTGCGGCACTCGTGTGGACACGACCTTGAGTTTCCGTTTGGGGCACCCGTTGCACACGGTGCACGCCAGCTTCAAACTTCATGGTACCATAAACATCGTCACCAGAAACTTCAAACTGAATCTCCTTAAACCCACCGTTCGTGCCTTCGCTATAATCTACTGTATCGACTTTCCAACCTCTGTTTTCACAGTACCTGGTGTACATCCTAAATAAGTCGCCAGCAAAAATGCTCGCCTCATCCCCTCCT
Source organism: Flavobacteriales bacterium (assembly GCA_038243395.1). GTDB lineage: Bacteria > Bacteroidota > Bacteroidia > Flavobacteriales > Flavobacteriaceae > Gelidibacter. Next base: position 102,440 of record JBBSRC010000002.1, read on the forward strand.
GTACCTGCGCGAAGCTCCATTATCGCATTTTTAGTGTCCTCCGGATCTTTCGGAATCAACATAAAACGGATTTCATCATCTAGTTTTGGAATGCCTTCTTTTGCTTCGTCATATTGCATTTTGGCCATTTCCACCATTTCTGGATCGCTTCCATCATCTAATATTTCTTGGGCTTCAGCTAAATTGTTAGTCAATTCTAAGTACTCCTCACGCTTATCCATCAACTTGCGCAATTCTTTATACTCTTTGTTGAGTTCAACATAACGCTTTTGATCGGTCATGATATTCGGCTGGATAATTAAATCACTGACCTCATCAAAACGCTGTTTTACTATTTGTAACTTATCTAACATATATGGTTTAATTGTGATGCAAAAGTACAATAATTTCTTAATTGTGAATTGGGAAATTTTATTACGGCTTAAAGAAAAATGAGCATCAGTTAAGAATTTAATATTAATTCGAAAAGAATAGGCTGATTTGAAATTAAAAAATAAAAATTTAAAAATTTCGTTTAAACCCTATTTTTCAACGCTTAGAAGCTCTATTAATATTTTATAAACCATTTTTCATCTGGTCAATGGCAGTCAATGTTTTGATTCTTATTTTTGATCCTTACGTTCTGACAGGCATTAACGTTAAAGTACTTTTGACTGTTTTTGTTTGGATATTATACTCAGGAAACTCAAGAGAACCGGAAATTGATGTTTTACAAGAAACTGGAAATATCTCCATGGCACTTTTTTTAAATACTTTTTGTGATCGATATTGCAATAACCATTACATTTCTGCTGTTAATGAAGACATTTGTTTGAGCTCTAAATTGGAAGGCCTTGAGCTAAACTTGTATTCTTGAGAATTTATAAATAAAAAAAAGGAGGCTATACACCTCCTTCTTTTAATATTCCTTAAGGTTTCTAGCCACATTTTGATGATCCACAATCCTTACAAGTCAGGCAACCTTCTTGATAAATAAGATTTTCCGATTTACAAGCGCTGCAGGTTTGGCCTTTTACCTGAGTACCGTCTTCAACGTAACGTTTTAAAGCTCTGCCCACACCATTCTTCCAAGTATTGATGGACTCAGTATCCAACTGTAAACTATTGATCAATTCTACAATTTTATCAATCGGCATTCCGTGACGGAGTGTACTTGAGATTAATTTGGCGTAATTCCAATATTCCGGATTAAATTTATGAGACAAACCTTCAATGGTCGTCTTATAACCCCTGATATTTGTGTATTGAAAATCGTAACGTGAACTACCATCTTCGTTTCTGTTTTTTATAATTAAACCTTCATTGACCCAACGCGGAATCAAAATACCATCTTCATCATCAGCAAGACCAGTAAAAATCTCGTAAGGCTTCCCGTCAATCAGTCCGATGAACGCGATCCACTTTTCTTTATTATTTTGAAATCTCACAACATCTGCTTCAAGTGTTTGCGGACGTTTAGTTGAAAATGTCGTTATAGTACCTTGTTCCTCTTCTTTCTTTTCGTCATTAGAAATTAATACCCCAGAACGTGAACCATCTCTATAGACTGTGACCCCTTTACAGCCAGCTTCCCATGCTTCCATGTACAATTTACCAACCAATTCTTCTGTGGCATCATTTGGCAAATTAATAGTAACACTAATGGAATGATCTACCCATTTTTGAACAGCACCTTGCATGGATACTTTACTCATCCAATCCACATCATTAGAGGTCGCTTTATAATAAGGCGATTTCTTGATCAGGACATCCAATTCCTTTTGATCATAGTTTTTTGTAAGATCATATCCGTTAACCTCCATCCATTGTTTAAATCTGTGATGAAAAACCACGTATTCTTCCCAAGAATCGCCTACCTCATCCACAAAATCCACACGAGCATCTTTGTCGTTAGGATTAACTTTACGACGTCTTTTATAAACAGGCATAAATACAGGCTCAATACCAGAAGACGTTTGGGTCATTAAACTAGTAGTTCCTGTTGGAGCAATAGTTAATAAAGCAATATTACGACGTCCGAATTCGGTCATAGCATAATATAATTCTTCATCCGCAGCTTTTAAGCGCTGAATAAAAGGATTGTTTTTTTCACGTTCAATATCGAAAACTTTAAAAGCACCACGCTCTTTAGCTAAATACACCGAAGCACGATAGGCTGCAAGCGCTAGGGTTTTATGAACTTCTACAGAAAACTCGTTTCCTTCCTTACTACCATATCTAATCCCTAAGGCAGCAAGCATATCACCTTCTGCAGTAATCCCCACACCCGTTCTTCTGCCTTCTTCGGCTTTTGTTCTAATATTTACCCATAGATTTTTTTCGATGAGTTTAACCTCATCACATTCGGGGTCTGCATCAATTTTTTGCAGAATGACATCGATTTTCTCCAATTCCAAATCGATGATATCATCCATAATACGTTGCGCAGCTGCAACGTGTTTCTTGAAAAGTTCAAAATTGAATTTTGC
>JBBSRC010000003.1:0-94798 GCA_038243395.1 Flavobacteriales bacterium
ACCATTTTCACAATAAGATTGTTGAATATCGTGGCTTTGCTTTGTGATCGGTTTATCCTAAAACAAAACTCATTAAAATACCTGTTTAGATTTTCTGCACTTACCCAAGAATAGGTTGTTCTTATCCAAGATTTGACCTGGTGTATCATGGTGTGGAGTGCTTTAAAATTCAATCCTTTGTTACTTTCTATTTGTATTATATCTGATAGAAATACCTTCATTATGAGATTTTCTTCAAAAATGAATCATAGGAAACTCTTTTTCCTACATTAAGGTCATCAATTCCTTTTTTGATTTCGTTTTGCTCAGAAATACTCAGTTCATGCCAGAAATCAATCTTTTCGTTGTTTATAAAATCAGCAACTCTTTGAATAAATTCGATATTCTCAATCGCTAGGATTGTTTTTACTAATTCTATTTTTGTTGATTGAATATCCATAATATATAATTCTTAAAATCAAAGATACAAAAAAACTAGTTTGGCTCCGTCATAGTGGGGTAGTATGAAGCCCAACGATTACGTATATGGAAAGTTGTGTTTGTATGCGAGGACTTTCCGAAGGAAAATCAGAAGCTAGCAAAGAAGCAACTCACATTGGTTAAGCACAAAATAGCATTTTTTTATATATAGTGTGCCTGCTGCACAACTCTGTTGATAAAGTTAGATGAATAATGCATTGTCAGGCAATTAAAATCATAAGTTGTTGACTTGGCGAAACTGTGTGGCCGATACTGGCTATAGTAGTCGAGAGAACTATGCTTTTCTGGAACAGATCAATCTGCACAGTTTTATTCCGCCGCACTAGAAAGAGCTTAAATGAGTTCGACTTTTAAGAACTTATGGTGTTGTGCAACGGTTACTGGTGTTGTGCTTAGTTATTTATCCAATCGACAACTTTTTCAATTAGTTCAAGTCTTTTATCAGAGAATGAATGGTCGGTTTTCATTAAAAGATATTCAACATTATCTAATTTTTCTATCCAGTCTTTATTCCTCTCGTTTTCGTCAATAATTAAAAGTTCTTTTTTACTTAATTCTTTTTTGTAGTTCAGCGGATTAAATCTATTTCGGTTTTCTTTTAGTTCAGTAATGAATTTTTCTGGTTCCACATTTAGCATAAATAATCCATTTAGGTAATCTTTTGTCCAATCTAAAGCTTCTATAGATGCTGTATTTACATTGAATGGTGAGTAAACGGCAATCATCTTTACTCTTGCATCTTTTGCGCCGCTCAATAAGGCAATTCCGCCACCTAAACTATGTCCAAAAAGAATATAGGAATCAGCTTTAATTCTGTATTTTTTAGAGTTCTCTGATGATGAGAAAAAGTCCATCACTTCTTTAACATCTTCTATACAATTTGAATACAAAAATTCTCCTTGGCTTCCCCACGCTCCTCGATAGTTAAAATAAATTACATTTCTGCCTTTTCTTCTTAATTCTTGAGCCAAATCAAGACTCCTCTCATTTCCAGGAAGTCCGTGAAGAAGAATAACTGTTTCTTTATTCTCCTTTCCTGCTGCGAACATTCCAAAAGCTGCGATTGAATCATTTCTAATTGTTATTGTAAATTCTTCGCTTGTTGCAGGATATTCATTTTGAGCATTTAAATTGAAGCTAAATAGGAGTAAAATAATTAAAAATGATATTAATTGGTTTTTCATTTAGTTCTGTTTCTTTTTAATTAAGCACAAACGGCTGGGTATAAGCGTAGTGCGGCTTTTCGAAGATGAGACTTTCATTTTGTCCAAAATTTTATTACGTGACGAATTGTTCAATTCAGCAATAAATGCCGCATTACGCTTATACAATGTTGTAGCCAGTGCTTATTCAATCAATTGGTTTTATTAATTTGTTATTGATGTAGTTCAAGTGAAATTCAATTCCGTCTGTAGCTTTTTTAAATGTTTCGTCTGAGTTTTCAAATGAGGCAAATAGTAAAGTTTGAGCGTTTTTATATGTTGATAATTCTTTTAAGAAATTAGTAAAATCATTAATAGACATATCTTGTTGTTTAGGTTCGTCAAACATTAATAAATTTGGATGATTACCGTTTTTTGCCACCGAGGTTTTATATAAACTACAAGTGTAAGCCCAAATACTACGCACAAAATCACTTGCAGATGAATCGAACCTAATATTATAAAATAAATCATCGTTGGGTTTTTTTGCTAAGGGCAAATAATTCTCTTCAGATATAGCAATATCATTAATTGTTTTGCTACTATAATTAAAAGTACTTAAAAGTGATTTGAAATTGTCAGTTAATGATTTAATTTTAGCAATATCATTTATAGAAAAGGTGTCACTTTTTAGCTTTTCTTGTTCTTGTAATATTCTTTTCCATTTATTGGAAAGTAATAGTAACTCGTCCTTTAGTTCAGCAAAGTCTTCTAAGTATTTTGAATAAAACTCAATTCTTTTTTTTAAATTTAATCGATATTCGATATCAACTATTGATGGAAGTCTGTCATCAGAAGTTAACTCTGTTTTAAGTTCTCTTATTTGGCTTCTAAGGCTGTTTTGTGAGCCTCTTAAATTTATTAATTTTTTATTCTTTACAATTATTTTCGACTCTAAACCTTCAATATTTACTTGAAGCATTCTAATTTGAGCAGATAAAAAATCGATATTATCATCTAAACGCATAGGCACTTGTTTAACAGATAAAGGAAGTAAGGAATCATTTATCTCTTGATTACAAGACGGACAATTATTTCCAGAAACTTTTAAATCAATTTCTGCACCCATTTTTTGTACTTTAAAAGCTCCTTTGTTTTTTCTTAAATCTTCATTTAAGCTTTCTAGTTGATAGTTGAAATTACTTAGCTTCTGCTTATCAAAAGTTAGTTCAGTAGATATCATTTCTACATCAAAACTGATTTGATTTAGCTTATCTTCTTTTTCTACAATTAGCTTTTCATTATCGATAATATTCTCTTTTACCGATAAAGTTTCAGTTAGGTTGATTTTATCAAACTCATCAATAGTTAAATCTAAATAGTTGGAAATAGAATGGTCTGTTTCATCTTTTGAAAGTAAAATGTTTATTTCATCAAAGTTATTAATAATCATTGGAGTCTGAGATAAACCAATTAGTTTTCCTCCACCTTTTTCTGTAAATCTTTCAAATCGTTTATTTAAATTCATCCAATCATTTTCAAGAATTTTCTTAGAAATACCTAACTCTTGTTTTTTCATTTTGTTGCCATAAACATCCATATCTAGGATGAATTCGACAATCCTAGCTTCTTTATTATTTAAACCATAATTGGGCATTGTAGCAAAAAAATCTGACCAACCAGATTTTTGCTCAATTATAAAACTTGAAGCAATTTGTTGTATATATATATTGCGTAATTCGCCATTATTTGTCAAAACTTGTGGAAGCTTCCAATTTAAAAACTCTTCTAAATATAAGTGAAAACCATAATTTTCATCCGAAGCACCACCGTTATCGTGAACAAACATAGGTCGACTTTCTAAGCTATCGTTTGCAGATAAGCTACCAAAATAAACATCTATTAATTGAGATTTTCTGTTTGGATTTCGAACAAATCTACGTATTGTAATTATATCTCCATTTGTATTTTCAATTTCTAAAAGTACAGATGATTGAAGAACGCTATGAAATTTGTGTTTGGGGAATTCAACTTGGTCTTTTAAAACAGATTGCATTGTTTTTTCAAATCTACCTCCAATTAACTCTTCAAAACCTAGTGCATAGACGATAGCTTGGAATAAGCTACTCTTACCACTAGTGTTATTGCCCCTTATAATATTTAATCCTGATTTAAAGGTATGAGAAGCGCCAAATAGACCATTATTAGTATTTACATCTATTTTTATGTTATTTATTTTAAGCATTTTGGTTTTTCCATTTTTTATAGATTGAATCGATACGATTATCTGTGATTTTTCTCTTACCTAAAAAGTTTAAAAAATCAATTTCATCATTTAAATATTCTGGATTTTCTAATATTTTTGAATAAAACTTCTCTCCTTTTTCTAATAATAGATATTTTCCATTTATAATTGAGCAAACACCTTCGTGAACTGCATAATTTAATGCTCTATTTAGGCTTGGTTCAATTCCCCACGTTTTTGAGCTTTCGGTATAATTACTAAGAACAAATTTTTTAAGTGAATCTTTATTTTCATTACTTTTTAAAGCCCAATTAATTAAGTGAAGTTTTAATAAACTTGATTTATTACCCTGACAACATATTTTTAATATTAGGACGATTAAAGCAATAGAATATGATGGTCTATATTCAGGAGGAATAGAAATAGGCTTCTTTGAAAATGTTATTTTTTCAGCGTATAATTTCATTTATTCAAAATTTATAGGACATCTAAAAATCCAGTCAGCTAATGCCCAATTAGTTAGTTTTAAAATCATTTGCGGAGCTAGATTTTTAAATGAATTTTGTAACTCTAGTTTTAATAAACCCCTAAAGTCTTCATATAATTCGCTAGGATCTTTGGTATTTGTAATACATCTTTCTTCAATTTCAGACTCAATTACGCTTGTTATTTTTAAAAAATTCTCATAACCAATAGGGTAATCTTCTTCCCATTTAGTTAATATATTTCTTCCTTCCAAATAATATTCAACATTTAAGTCAACTAGCTTGTCAAGCTTTAAATCATAGTTTGACGAAGAGGTATTCAATCTATAAGCATTCTTGTTTTGAGAGTTTTCAATTAATGAAATTTTAGAGTCTTTCCATTTTAATTTGTCTTCTGATTCTATTTGAGTTTCTGGGACAACATCAATTTTGATATTGGAGTTTTCTACTGCTGTTTTCAAATAGGGGTGAAGAAAACTAATATCTTCAAAAATTACTTCAAAATCATTATTGTCAATTATTGATAAATTCCAACTTTTTACTTCTTCTTTTTTCTGAGAGCAATGTTTTACAATGTCGTTTTTGGCATATTCAGGTGTTACGAAATACCATTTTTTTATTTTTGTAGTTCCAAGCACCTTTTTTAACTGTGATTCAAAGATTTTCAGTTTTTTTAAATCAGTTGTAATTTTATCCCTGTGATTTTCATATAAGTCATTGCTTGAATAATATTTGTCTGGGCAATAACATTGAAATGCTTTTCCTGTCCTTGTAAAACCTTCAATTCCAAAATCCCCAGGAGTTGCTTTAATTTCTTGATAAGCCTCTTCTCTAAAATTGTTTTTAAAACATAACTGAGAAACACTTTCCCATTTATTACCATCAAAAGTTCCAAATTCTGTTCTTATCATTTATTCTCTAGGTTTTTTTGCATTGGCTACAACATGTCTATATAACACACCATTACATCGAATATAAGATAAATTCTAATCTTTTACATTTATAAACGCTTACAAGTATTTACAAACGAATACAAACAATTGACAACAGAATATCATTTGGAAGCTTATTTACCATGCAGTATTAAATTCAGCATGCGATATTAAAAAATGCTAACTGTTCAACTATTATATTTGAAGCATGCCAACGCATCAAAAACTCAGTACAGTCAATTATTAGGTTAGGGTAGGAGCTTGAACTTACCAGCTTTCCAGACGGAAATAAAATGGGAAAATTCTCTGTCTTACTACAGGCCATCCGTTAAATAAGGAATACTTATGTAGAAATTTCAGAAAAAAATATCTTGAGCCAATCTAAACGTATTGGCATGTGCGTCAATAATAATTTTAATATCAGGCGAATACCCGCCGCCCATACTGCACATTACAGGAATGTTATGATCCTTACAGGTTTGCAGCACAAAACGGTCCCGTTCTTTACAACCCTCAACGGTCAAGCCCAGTTTTCCTAATTTATCAGAGGCAATCACATCGACGCCACATAAATAGTAAATGAAATCTGGTTTTTCCGAATCGATGAGCCTTGGAAGCGTGTCTTTTAGAATGGACAAATAAGTAGCGTCATCACAGTCATTTTCAAGGGCGATGTCTAAATCACTGTATTCTTTTTTAAACGGGTAATTACTTTTGCCGTGCATGGAAAACGTAAATACCGTAGGATCATTTTGGAAAATTTCAGCGGTGCCATTCCCCTGATGTACATCTAAATCGACAATCAATATTTTTTGTGCCAATCCTTTTTCTTGAAGATATCGTGCACCAATGGCTTGATCGTTCAACATACAAAACGCTTCGCCATGATCGGAATAGGCATGATGTGTGCCGCCAGCAATATTCATGGCGATTCCATTTTTAAGAGCAAATTCGCTGGCTTTTATCGTGCCATCTGCAATAATGGTTTCGCGTTGGACTAGCATTTCACTTAAAGGAAATCCAATTTTGCGAGCCGCTCTTGGTTCTAAGGTCAGGTTTTTTAAAGCGTTAAAATAGGCTTGCGTATGAACATTCAGAATGTAATGTTCTTCAGCTACCGTCGGTTCAAAAAAATTGGCTTCCGTACATGTGCCTTCGTAGAGTAATTGTTCGGGCAGCAATTCATATTTGAGCATCGGAAAACGGTGGCCTTCTGGCAACGAATGTTTATAAATAGGATGAAAGGCAATTTTGAGCATGAGGAAATATCTTGGGCGGAGATTTTTGGTTTTTGCGGTTTGTTAAATACGGCAATATTCGCAAATTATAAAAACTATTTTAGATTATGGATTAAAAAGGAGATAAGTAAAGTCAGGCAAATCAAAATTAATATCCGTTTTTTAGACTCCTGTTAAAAACTGCATACAACACAAGTATGAATACAATATCGAGTAAGTGTTTACCCCAAAGTAATTGTACAAATTTAGGTCAGTTATATAAAATGGTTCGGATTTCAATCTCGCGCTTATACTAAACGCCATGCGTCGAAATCTCCAAGGAATACCGATAAATAAAGTCCGCTCATTAAAAAAGGCGAGAATATCTTCGAGAATTGAAAGAAAGGGACGTAAGAAGAATATTTTATCAGCACTTAATCTTTCAAAATAAATTAGAATTTTTTAACATTACAATCACTTATCTTTGTGGCATAAATTTACTTTGATGTTTGCATTAAAAGGCACCTTATTAAGCTTTTTTGGATGGTTAATGTTATTAGGATCTACTGATCTGACAGCATTGCCTAGCGCATCATATACCCCTGTGGACAGTATTGCCGCCTCAGACCAACAAGAACGCGTTCCTTTATTTTTTGATGCGATTTTAGATGTCAATCATTCTTCTACCTATGAAACGCCAGTGGCAAAACCCTTTCCGCAGAAAGAGAAAAGCCTTCAAAGCGTCAACGTTCCGTTATTTTATGAGCTCTCCTATTACGCTATTGGCCAACAGATTGTGATCAAACTTTCTGTGAAAGCCATTATTTTCCCTTTTCATTGTTTTACATAAACTGATTATTTTATTTCAACACTAAAATTTTAGGTGCTTAACTGTGCCGCTATCAGTCTATCTTATTACTAAAACAAAAAACAATGACTTTATTATCCTTAAATATCGTGATGCTCGTCGTCGTACTTATCGTGCTTATTCCTTTCGCCTTGTTTATCTGGGCAGACAAATCTGGAAAAGCTAAAAAGAAGAAAAAATTTCTAGATGTTGCGAGTGCGCAAAATCTAAAATTATCGGAGGTCGAATATTGGAATAATTCCTGCGTTGGCTACGATGATCAGGAAAACACTTTGATCTACATCAATACCACCGATTTAGAAACTAAATTCCAAAAGGTTGACCTCAAGGATGTCAGAAAATGTGTGATCAATAAAATAACCAAAGAGTATAAAAATGGAGACAAGCATTATTCTGAGATGTCACGACTCGATTTGGAATTTACTTTTATCTCTAATGCCGCACCCGTGAAAATTAGTCTGTATTCTACGGATGAAGGTTTTTCACAAAACGAAGAAGTATCGCGGGCTGAAAAATGGTTGGCGTTTATCGACAAACATAAATACAATAAAAATGATGTAGTTGCCGCATAAGCATTTTTTAAATTTATAAAAACCATCTCATTTTTAGGCTTCTGAATTTTTTATAACGGAAACTGAATTGAGATGGTTTTTTTTATAAAAATATTTAAAGCCTAAATTTTTGTGTCAAATAATCGTCTACATTTGGCAAAAAAAAAGCCATGCTACTTTCTGTTTCTCTTATCGTTTTTGGTTTTATTCTTTTAATAAAGGGAGCGGACTGGATGGTTAGTGGTTCTACTTTGCTGGCCAAAAAGAATAGAATTCCCGATTTGGTAATTGGATTGACCATTGTGGCCTTTGGAACTTCTGCGCCCGAACTGGTAGTTAATACCGTTGCCTCTTATGAAAATCATTCTGATATTGTGTTAGGGAATATTATTGGCAGCAATAATTTTAACCTGTTTATGATTTTAGGTATTGTTGGGCTTATTTTTCCGATCGTGGTGCAATCTTCAACCGTTTGGAAAGAGATTCCGATTTCATTTTTTGCAGCGTTTATCTTTTTAGTGCTTGCCAATGGTTATTTCTTTTCTGGTCAAATGGGGTTGTCGAGAATGGACGGCATCGTGTTGCTTGTATTGTTTTTCCTCTTTCTATTTTACATCTATAAACAAATGAAGAGTGGCGATGCCGTTACTGAAGCCCCTATGGTCAAGGCGTCCAATTATAAAATATGGGGATTGATCGCTTTAGGATTGGTAGGTTTGGTTATAGGCGGAAAATTGATCGTAGATAATGCGGTCACGATTGCGAGCGATTTGGGAGTGAGCGAAAAAATTATCGGGCTTACCATTATTGCCGCTGGAACTTCCCTGCCAGAATTGATGACCTCAGTAGTGGCAGCCTTAAAAAAGAATAGTGATATTGCCATCGGAAATATAATTGGCTCCAATATTTTTAATATCTTCCTCATCCTTTCTATAAGCTCTCTTGTGCGACCAATTACATTCAGCACTGCTTTCAATACAGATATTTATTTGTTGCTTGGCGGAACTGCATTCCTGTTTCTGGCTATGTTTATGAGCAAAAATAAAACATTGGATCGGTGGGAAGCTGCCGTTTTATTGTTGACTTTTATAGGCTATACCAGTTATCTGGTAAGTATGGAGTTGCAATAAGATCCTATTTATGGAGCTTAAGTTGGATACGCTTCCGCGGAATATCCACATCCAAAACCTTTACAATAACCTGTTGATGTAAGGCAACGTGTGCATTCACATCAGAAACGAAAGTATCTGATAAATTAGACACATGGATCAAGCCACTTTCCTTAATGCCAATATCTACAAAAGCACCGAAATTGGTCACATTATTGACAATCCCAGGCAGCAACTGCCCTTCCTCCAAATCGTTGATTGTTTTGATGTTTTGGTTGAATGTAAATACTTTGGCTTGCTCCCGAATATCTAATCCTGGTTTTTCCAACTCTTTAATAATGTCCTGAAGCGTTGGTAATCCTACGTCTTTAGAGCAGTATTTATTTAAATCCAATTTTTGAAGTTCCGTTTTATTGCCGATCAAATCAGAAACTTTCTTACCTAAATCCTTGGCCATTTTTTCGACTAGTGCATAACTTTCTGGATGTACGGCAGAATCGTCCAGCGGATTTTTAGCCGATTTGACCCGTAAAAATCCAGCGCCTTGTTCAAAAGCTTTAGCGCCTAAACGCGGTACTTTCTTGATATCTTTTCTGGACGAAAATGCGCCATGCTCCTCACGGTAGTTGACGATATTTTCTGCTAATTTTGGACCAATTCCCGACACGTAACTCAATAGACTTGTACTGGCGGTGTTCAAGTTAACACCAACCGAGTTCACACAACTTTCCACCACGACATCTAATTCTTTATTCAGTTTTGTTTGATCCACATCATGTTGGTACTGTCCAACGCCGATGGATTTGGCGTCAATTTTTACCAATTCGGCCAATGGATCTTGCAATCTTCTGCCAATTGACACCGAACCACGAACGGTCACATCATAATTTGGGAATTCATCGCGTGCAATTTTGGACGCTGAATAGATACTCGCTCCGGCTTCACTAACTACGAATACTTGAATGTCATTTTTGAATCTGATTTTTCGGATGAAAGCTTCAGTTTCACGAGAAGCGGTTCCGTTACCAATGGCAATAGCTTCAATTTGATAAGCTTCAGATAGGGAGCTGATTTTTTTTATCGCTCCCAGCGTATCATTTTGGGGTGCATGCGGATAAATGGTTTCGTTATACAATAAACTGCCTTGTGCATCGAGACACACGATTTTACAGCCCGATCTAAAACCCGGATCGATGGCCAAAACGCGTTTTTCTCCCAATGGCGAACCCAATAGCAATTGTTTTAAATTTTTAGCAAAGACTGAAATCGCGGATTCGTCTGCTTTAGATTTTGCATTTTGAAGCGCTTCATTTGAAAGTGAAGGAAGTAATAAACGTTTATAGGCATCTTGAATGGCCATTTGAACCTGTTCTGCAAATTCATTATCCGAACGAATTATTTTATCCTCAATTTTGGCAACAGCTTTTTCATCGTCGATGGCGATTTTGGATTTGATAAATCCTTCACTTTCCGCGCGCAAAATGGCCAGTAATCGGTGTGACGGGATTCGGCCCAAGGATTCTTCCCAATCAAAATAATCTCGGAATTTCTGGGCATCGTCAGTTTCTGCTTTCGATTTTACAACCTTAGTGGAAATCATCGCAAAGCGTTCCAACTGATGTCGAATGTTATTTCGGACATCAGTACGTTCATTAATCCATTCGGCGATAATATGGCGTGCACCTTCCAGAGCCTCTTCTGCGGAAGCGATAGCACCTTTTACATATTTGATTGCAACAGATTCTAGGTCAGAAATCCCGACGCTTCGGGACTGGCTCATGATAATTTTTGCCAGAGGTTCCAATCCGTTTTGCCGTGCGGTCTCGGCTTTTGTTTTCCTGCTTTTCTTGAACGGCAAGTATAAATCCTCAAGCGCGGTCAAATCTTGAACTGACTCGATTTTTTGTTTTAATTCGAGGGTTAGGGCATCCTGTTCTTCAATCGCTTTTAAGATGGCGGTTTTACGCTTCTCAAGGGCTTCAAATTGTTCCTTATATTTTACAATATCACCAATCTGAACTTCATCTAAATTGCCAGTTTTTTCTTTTCTATAACGTGAAATAAATGGAATGGTTGCGTCCTCATTCAATAATTCGACCGTGTTTTTAACTGAAGTTTCAGGAAGTTTTGTTTGGGAAATAATATAAGAAATCAATGACATGGATAGGCTTTAAAGTGTTGGATGTAAAGATATGAAGATAAAAAAAACTGTTTGAGGTTTCAAACAGTTCTTAAAAGTATCTATTTCAGAATTTGCTTTAATTAGCAGCTTTAAAAACCGCTAATTTTTGATGATCTTTATCGTACAGAACTAAAGTGTGATCTTCAAAAGCATAGGAAGTTGTTGCATTTATGATTTTTAAAAACTCAGCTTCAATTTGCATCTCAGGACAAGCCTTTAAAGTATTAAGTAATTGCGAGAATTTTATTTTTTGTGGAGCTTCCACCTCATAAGCGCCTTGTAAATTGTTGCAACCTGTATAGCCTACAAGTGTAAAATCATCTTTAAACTCCAAATAGGCGTGTTCAGACATTGCTTCCTTATACTGGATTTCTTTTCCTTTAAATGAAAATAAATGCCATTTTTCACCCACTAATTGATCGGTCACTTTATTCAAAATATATAGCGATTGCATATCTCCTATGATTTTGTTGCCATCTTCATCCAATTGGGTCAAGGTGTTTTCGCCAACAGAATACGGATGTCTATTTTCGTCCGATAAAATAATTTTTTGACCTTTCTCATCCCATTTAACCGTGCCGTGGATTTCTCGAGGGGCAGCATCCTTTCCTAAATAGGTTTCTTTAAGTACATAAGTATGATCTCTTTTAATAGTGATAACGGTTTTGATGCCATCACAATCACCACATGGCAATTCGCCTTCGTAAGTGCCTTCCCAATCGAGTGCGTTCATACTAGTATCTCCCGCAGAGTCTGTGGTTGTTTCGTCTATCTTTTGTGTTTCTTTTTTCTTTTCAGAATTACAGCTGGTAGCTAAAATAACAAGTGCTATGCATAAAGTATTTATAAATGTGGTCTTCATATTTGATTTTGGATTTGTGAAATTTATTGAAATTTGATCGGGATAAATGCTTTTTTAAGTGAATCTTAACAACATATAAGGCATTACATTTTGTCGTTAGAGGGTTTAAATGTTGCCAAAACATAACCGTTTTCATCGGTAAAAGTTAGCTCATTATCAACGATAACATAAGTCTTTGCTTTTTGAAGGTTACTCATAAAAACGCTTTCAATCCCATGATCTTCGCAATACTTCATGGTAGCTAAAATTTGAGAAAATGAAATAGTATGGGGGTCAGTTAAGGTGTATGTGCCACCGAATCCATTACAACTGCCATTACCGCCAACCCCATTGTCGTTTTCAGTAAGTTTAATATAAGGCTGTTGTAAGTCAGGACTGGTCAAGTTTACCAGATCCCCATTGAGCTTTGTTAATACCCATTTTGTCCCAATTAGTGATGTTTCAGCTTTATTGGAGGCGTTTTGACTGACGTCTCGAGATTTACAACTGAAAAGGATCGTGCAAATCAATAGCGATATACTTAAGATGTTTTTCATAGTGGTTGTCATTTATAATCATGATTATCAAAGATAGCGAACTGTTTTTAGTTGGAATCAATGCGCTGATAAATATCGGATAAAACTAAGGTCAAAATTTAAAGCTAATGAAACTAAAGGAATTAATTTGATGGTAACATTAATTAGGTGTGGTTTTATGAATGGTTATTGAATCATTCTATTTTTTAATATCTGAAATTCTTGATCAGAAATGACGCCATCTTTATTTAAATCAGCCAGTTTCCTCAATTCGTCAGATAGCGATGCTTTGGACATTATCTGCTCTGGTCGAGATTGGCTTTTCTTTTTATAGATATTCAGCGAATTATTAATCTGAGAAATCATTTTTTTATGATTATTTATAGTGAACTCAGATGTTTTAGAGGTCACGCCATCCGTTCGTCTAATATGTAAGTTTCCATAGCCTAGCATAGTACCCAAGAAACTTTTTTCGTAGTATGCATCATATATTTGAGAAATATCAATGGCAAATAGCGTTCTCTTCCAAGGTAATAATCCAGACTTCAGCATAAGCGTGTCATTTTCGAAAAGCCATTCTAGTCTTGAATTTAAAATCATACCTTTAATTGTTTTGTATAGTATCCAAATACCAAGAATTAGAATCCCATTTCTAAAATAAGGATGAATTTCAGTCGATTCTTTAGTTGTGAAATAAAAAATCAGCATTGGAATCCCGATAAACAGCACTAAAAGCGAATTGCCCGTAAACGAATACCAGTGTTTGCGTGATTTTATCTCCATTCCTTTAAGTCATTATCAAATTAGCTAATATGCAAGCCGTTTGGTACGACTGCATCGCCTTTGCTGAGTGATGTTGACGTATCAGGGTTAACAAACACCAGCTTTCCATCTTCTGACTCGGTCATCAAAATCATACCTTCACTTTCTACACCTCGCAATGTTCTTGGTGCTAAATTGACCAAAACGGTTACTCGTTTTCCTATAACTTCTTCGGCCGTAAAGCTCTCCGCTATTCCAGAAACGATCGTTCGGACATCAATGCCCGTATCAATTTTTAAAACCAATAACTTATTGGCTTTTGGCATTTTTTCGGCTGAAATAATCGTGCCCACACGAAGATCTAGTTTAGAGAAATCTTCAAAAGTAATGGTCTCCTTTTGAGGTTCTACTTTTCGGTTGGCCGCTTCATTTGCTTTTTTACTTGCCAGGAGTTTGTCCAATTGTGCTTGGATGGCATCATCTTCGATTTTTGAAAATAGAAGTTCTCCTTTTCCGATGTGGTGCCCTGTAGGGATTAGTACTTTTTTGGAAGAAAGATCATTCCAAGAATTCTTGGTATCATCAGAACTCAAATTGAGGATTTTTTTCAGTTTATCAGAAGTAAACGGCAAAAATGGTTCACTTAATGTCGCCAGCGCCGAAGCGATTTGAAGCGCAACAAACATAATTGTTTTGGTGCGCGCTTCATCCGTTTTGACAAGCTTCCATGGTTCTTCATCTGCTAAATACTTATTGCCCAATCTGGCCAAATTCAGAAGTTCTTGGCTTGCTTCCCGAAATCTGTAACGTTCAATGGAACTTGATATCACTTCAGGATAAGCTTTTATTGCCGCTAATGTTTCTTGGTCAACCGCACTAAATTCGGAAGGTTCCGGCACAACGCCGTCATAATATTTCTCGGTCAATACTACTACACGATTGATGAAATTTCCGAAAATGGCCACCAATTCGTTATTGTTTCTAGCCTGAAAGTCTTTCCAGGTAAAATCATTATCCTTGGTCTCCGGTGCATTGGCGGTCAAGGCATAGCGCAAAACATCCTGTTGGTTAGGGAAATCTTCTAAATATTCTGGTAACCAAACCGCCCAGTTTTTAGAAGTCGATAATTTATTGCCTTCCAAATTTAAAAATTCATTGGCAGGGACATTATCTGGTAAAATATATGAACCTTCAGCTTCCAACATGGCTGGGAAAATGATACAGTGAAATACAATATTGTCTTTCCCTATAAAATGTACTAATTTGGTGTCTTTGTCTTTCCAATATAATTCCCAATCTTTTCCAACACGGTCTGCCCATTCTTTGGTGGACGAAATATAACCGATGGGCGCATCAAACCACACATATAAAACTTTGCCTTCAGCACCTTCAAGTGGTACGGGAATACCCCAATCTAAATCTCTGGTTACCGCTCTTGGACGTAACCCATCGTCAATCCATGATTTTACTTGTCCATAAACATTAGGTTTCCAGTCTTTTTTATGCCCCACTAAAATCCATTCTTTTAAAAATGCTTCGTGTTTATCTAAAGGTAAAAACCAGTGCTTAGTTTGTTTTAAAGTCGGTACGTTTCCAGTGATGGCTGATTTCGGATTGATCAAATCCGTTGCATTCAAGCTGCTGCCACATTTTTCGCATTGGTCGCCATAAGCTTCCTCATTCCCACATTTCGGACAGGTTCCCGTCACAAATCGGTCGGCTAAAAACTGCTCAGCCTCTTCGTCATAGAGCTGTTCGGTAATTTCTTCAATAAATTCACCCTTATCATATAAGGTTTTGAAAAATTCCTGAGCGGTGTCATGATGAATTTTGGCTGAAGTGCGCGAATAATTATCAAAACTGATCCCAAATTCCTCAAAAGACGTTTTGATGATGGCGTGATATTTATCAACAATATCTTGAGGAGAAACGCCTTCTTTTTTCGCTTTTATGGTAATCGGAACGCCGTGTTCATCGCTTCCGCAGATAAAGGCTACATCTTTTCCGGTTAATCTTAGATAACGTGCGTAAATATCCGCAGGCACATAGACCCCCGCCAAATGGCCAATATGAATGGCGCCATTGGTGTAAGGTAAGGCTGCGGTAATGGTATATCGTTTTGGTTGATTCATATTGTATTCAATGGGTCATCTCGAATAAGAGAGGGCTATTTATATATTATTTTTTATGGATGATAAGAATTTCAAGTGTTGTAAAAAGATCAAATTTGGAATCTGTTAAAATGAAGGCTTAGCTACTTTGCCGGTAATTAGCAGTCCGATACCAAAACCGAACAAAAGACCTGAAATAAGACCGTTAGCCTTAGGTGCTATAGTAAATTGAATGATAGCTCCGATGGCTATTACAACCAATCCTATAATTCTTATTTTATTCATGTATTTTTTCAAGTTTTGAACGCGTCCTATAATCAGTTACAGGTTCATTCATCCGGCACAAAAGTAAGCATTTTGACCTCGATTTAGAAAAAAAATGTATTTTTACATTATGTCGAAAACCACTCTTACTCTCGTACTAAGTTGCCTTGTTTTGGTCATTGGATTCCAGAACTTGTCGGCTCAAGAAAAAGCAACCCCCATGAAACAGCATACGCTTGTGCGTCCGCCATATTTAAAAGCGGGTGACACAGTTGCGATTGTAGCCCCATCTGGAGTTTTAAAAAATAGAAATTCTGAAATTCAAAACGCTCAGAACCTCTTGTCAAGTTGGGGATTGCACTCCGTATTGGGAGAAAATCTGTTTGCTGAAGCAAATCACTTTGCAGGAACCGATGAACAGCGTTGTGCCGATTTTCAAAAGGCCATGGATGATCCTACTATTAGCGCTATTTGGGCGGGTCGCGGCGGCTACGGAACCGTAAGGATTTTGGACATGTTGGACTATACCAATTTTAGAAAAAAACCAAAATGGGTCATAGGTTACTCCGATATTACCGCATTGCACAATCAATTACACAATGAAGGATTTGAATCCATACACGCCATCATGGCCGCTGGTATTACCAACGATTTAAAGGGAATTGAAGAAAGTGTAGCGACTTTTAAAGACGCCATTTTTGGAAAACCATTGGCTTACACTTTGGAAGCATCCACTTACAACAAAATAGGAAATGCTTCTGGAGAGTTGGTTGGTGGCAACTTAACCTTGTTAAATACAATGTTAGGTTCGAAAACAAGCATTGATCTATCAGGAAAAATTTTGTTTATAGAGGAAATCGGGGAACATTTGTACCATATAGATCGAATGTTGCAAAGCTTAAAACGCGCCGGATATTTTGATAATTGTAAAGGTGTGATCGTGGGGGATTTTTCGAAGATGAGGGTGAACACAACGCCTTGGGGAAGTTCCATTGAGCAGTTGATTTTGGATGCCTTTTCTGATTATGATTTTCCCATTGCCTTTAATATGCGAGCAGGACATGAAGACGATAATAGAGCACTGATTTTTGGACGTGACATAGAACTGTCGGTAGGAAAAAAAGTGTCGACCATTAAATTTGATAAATAATTTTCTTTAAGATGAAACATAGCCAACTGCCAACTGCTGACTGAAGACTGAAAACTAAACCCACCATGGCACACCACAACGAACTCGGGAAAATAGGCGAAAAACTAGCCGCAGAATACCTTTTCTCCAAAGGTTACGAGATTGTGTGCAAAAATTACTTCTACCAAAAAGCAGAAATAGATATTATTGCGAAACATAACAATATGATGGTTTGTGTGGAAGTCAAAACCAGAAACTCTGACTTTTTTGGCAATCCTCAAGAATTTGTTACTCCCGGCAAAATCAAATTGTTAGTGAAAGCAATGGATGCTTATGTCATTGAAAACGACATCGATTTAGAGTCTCGATTTGATATTATTGCGATATTAAAGAATAAAACGAGAGAAGAAATAACGCATTATGAGAATGCTTTTTATCATTTTTAATGGCTAATTACCTGCGGAGGCAGGTATCTCTTGAATGTCTCCTCAATTATTTTAAATGTTCCAAAAAATAACCCTTCCGTCTTTAAGCCCTTTACTGGGCTTAAATCCAACTTCCCTTGAAAAAGAGAAGGAAGTACTTGATTCAGATATATTTTAAAATTTAGCTCTAAATTTGATTCTCCTCCTTTGTAAGGAGGAGTGGATTCAATTCCAGAAAGGGAATTGAAGACGAGGTGGTTTATAAATAGTCAAACCTATCAGGTTTCCAAAACTCCAAAACCTTATTTTCCGTTTAAAACTTTCTTGTTTATAATCAAAACTCTGCGCATTAAAAATTTGACTTCTATCTGGTTTCTTTTATAAATTTCAAATTATGCAGAATATAACATAATCTGAACCTAAGTTCATCTTTAGAAACTAACGCAATTTAAATAAAATAACGTATGACAATTGTCACGTTTTGACCCTTTGATATGTATCATATTTGACGCTTGATTATTTAAAAAAATATATTATGATAACATCCAAACAAGCGCACAGTTTTCACATTCCTGTCATGGGTTTAGCATATACTATAGATAGTCCCATTCGTGTTGCCCAATATGGTATTTCGTCCGTCATTTCAATTATTGACGACGATCTGTTGGAAAAAATGAATGCTTTTTACAGCAAGAAATTTAGTTTGCCCTACCAAGAAATCTCACAAAAAGTAGAAGATTATCGTGCTAAACGTATTACAGCGTATTTGAATTTAGTAGATACCATTGTCAAAGATAAATTTGTAAAATTCAAAGAGGAAGTATCAGAAAGCAAAGTCGCTTTAGATAATTTTATCGGGATGCTTCCAAATAAATCGGTTATAAAAGATGGTCTTTCAAAAATTTTGGAGGATGGTGTGGCACTCAAAGAAACCATTAAGAATTATATAGACACCCATCTGTCGGCTGGCGAAATTGATGTGAATATCATGACCAAAATCGACAAAGATAATTTTATCAAATCTGAACAATTACCTATCGAATTTAATGATGCACATGCATCGCTTCGTGGGTTTGCGAATAGTACTTTAGAATCTTCCGTGGTGCTTTCTGCAGGAATGAATCCAAGATTGTACAGCTATTTTGAAAAGTTTAATGATTTTTATCCGGATAGTAATAGCTATATAAAGAAGAAAATTATATTGAAAGTCAGTGATTTTCGTTCTGCAATTATTCAGGGAAAATTCTTAGCTAAAAAAGGGCTTTGGGTTTCAGAATACCGTATTGAATCGGGATTAAATTGTGGTGGTCATGCATTTGCCACTGAAGGGTTTTTATTTGGGCCAATTTTGGAGGAATTTAAAACTAAAAAATCAGAATTATTACAAGATACACATGATGTTTTTATAAAAGCTTTAGCTGATAAATGCTTATTTGTGCCCGAGCAACCTCTCGATATAAAAATTACGGCTCAAGGAGGTGTCGGGACTGCGGAGGAACACGAATTCTTGATTAAAAACTATGAGATCGATTCTGTAGGTTGGGGTACTCCTTTTTTGTTAGTTCCAGAAGCAACGTCTGTGGATGATGAAACGCGGAAGCTATTGGCAGGTGCAAAGGAGGCCGATTTGTATTTAAGTGATATTTCCCCACTAGGCGTGCCTTTTAATACCTTACGAGGGACTTCGAATGAGTTTTATAAACAAATGCGGATTGATAATAATAAAGCAGGAAGTTCCTGTCCGAAGAAGTTTCTGGCCTTGAGCAAAGAGTTTGGTCCGGAAGGTATTTGTACGGCTTCAAAAAAATATCAGGATGTAAAATTGGCCGAACTTGATGAGCGAAAGGACGCCATGGTCAGTTCAAAGTATGAAATAGCTAAAAACAAGATTACTGAAAAGTCCTGTCTTTGTGTCGGCTTAGCGAATGCCTCTTATCTTGAAAACGCTATTCCTATAAAAGGACAGCAACAAGGTGTGGTAATTTGTCCAGGTCCAAATATGGCTTATTTTGATAAAGAAGTTTCGTTATCACAAATGGCACAACATATTTATGGGGGCCAGTCCGTACTTTCAGATGCTTATAGACCAAATATGTTTGTAAAGGAATTAAAAATGTATGTTGATTATTTGAGAAATGATATTGCGACTTTTACAGATGAACTGTCTGCTAAAAACGTAAAAAAATGGACTGCTTTTAAGAGTAATTTAATGGATGGCATTGCTTACTATCAAAATCTATTTGATGAAACGATCACTCCGAAAAATATGCTGATTCAAGCTGATATAATTACTTATAAGAATGAATTGAATACGATTGAGATTCCTATTTTGTAGTTAAAGAACGTAAGGGAACTTTTTGATTTAGATGTAGTTAAACCTCTCAGTCCCGAAGCGTCGGGATCAAAACCGCAGAGGTTTTTCGTTCTAAATTTTTTCGGTTAAATTCCTTTTAAATCTGCAATTAGCCTGCTTTTAAGGAAGATGTGGATACGCAATGGATGAAAGACAGAGGATGATGTAGTTCTTTGCTAAAATATAATAAATCAAAAGATGTTCGTTTGTATTATCCTTGAGAATCTTTATTGGACTTGAATAATTGGTCTCTGATTTAAGAATTAGAGTTTAATTACGAGACCCCTGCCTTCGCGGGAGTTTTGTTATCTATAGAAATTCATCTCATCCACATATTCCCAAACATGTTCGGGCAGCATCGGTTTGACGTTTTTACCTTTTCTAATAGAATCTCGGATAAATGTAGAAGAAAGTTCCATGATGGGAGCTTTCACATGATGGATATTGGGATGCTCGTCAAATTGAGTTTCAATCACACCTTCTGATAATCTTGGGTACACATAAATAGGATGTTTGGCTAAAATCAATTCATAGTTTTTCCACTTGTGGAAGCTCTTCAGATTGTCTTCGCCCATAATCAATGCAAACTCATATTTTGGATGTTTTTCAATCAGATAGGTAAGCGTGTCAATGGTGTAGTTGGGTTGTGATAAGCCAAATTCAATATCGTTTGGTCGGAGTTTGTGATAATCTGCTGTAGCGCGATAAACCATCTCAAAACGATCGTGGTTGTGGAGCATGGAAGCTTTTACCTTAAAAGGACTTTGGGGCGTGATCACAAACCAGATTTGGTCAAGATCACTATGTTCGGCCATATGATTAGCAATAATTAAATGGCCAATGTGAATGGGGTTAAACGTGCCAAAGTAAAGTCCGATTTTCATCTGTGTCTAATTATTTTTTAATCTTCTTTCACGAAATCTGAGACTAATTTATAAGATTCTGCAAAAGCATTTTCAAGATTGTCATTGACCACAATCACATCAAATAGAGGAGCGGTCGCCAATTCAGCAGATGCCTTCGCAATGCGCATATTGATTTTATCATTACTTTCCGTCTGACGCTTTTTAAGACGGATTTTTAGCTCGTCAATACTGGGCGGCTTTACAAAAATCGCAATAGTTTGTTCAGGAAATTTTCGTTTAATCCGCAGACCTCCAGACACGTCAATATCGAAAATTACATTTTTGCCTTTGGCCCAGATCCTTTCGACTTCCGTTTTTAAGGTTCCGTAAAAATTATCGCGATACACTTCTTCCCATTCCAAAAAATCGTCATTTTTAATGTGATTTTTAAAAGCTTGGGTGTCGAGAAAATAGTAGTCTTTTCCATCGGTTTCAGTGCCTCTCTTCTCTCGGGAAGTAGCGGAAATGGAGAATTCTAAATTAAGTTCTTCTTGCTCCAGTAAATACCTGACAAGCGTTGTTTTTCCTGAACCAGAAGGGGCTGAGAATACGATAAGTTTACCGTGATTGGGGATGTCATTTAAATTGGTCACAAATATTTTTTTAGGGTAAGTGGTCTTTAATTTTTAAAGCACATTCAATAATTGTTCTTTAATTTTTTCCAATTCATCCTTCATCTGTACAACCAATTTTTGCATAGGAGCATAATTACTTTTTGAACCGATAGTATTGATTTCACGTCCCATTTCCTGACTGATGAACGCTAATTTTTTCCCGTTGGAATCCTCACTATTAAGAGCTTTTATGAAATAGTCCAAATGATTTTTCAAGCGTACTTTTTCTTCTGTAATGTCAAACTTTTCGATATAAAAAACCAATTCCTGTTCAAACCGGTTTTCATCTACTTTTTCCTTTAATTCAGCAACCCCTTTGTTTAAGCGCTCTCTCACGCCCTCAATACGTTCAGGGTCCATGGCTATGACCTCATCTAATAAATCTGATATGTTTTGAACACGATCAAAAAATTCTGATTCGAGACTTTTTCCTTCGTCCAAACGGTATTGCTGTATTTTATCTAAGGCTGTATTGATTTCTGCGGCAATTGCTTCCCATTCATCTTCGTCCATCTCGTCACGTTCGGTGGTCAATGCATCAGGTAAACGAATGGCCATTTTTAACAATTCGGTTTCGTCACCGTCCACAACGTCTTTCAATTGCTTGATGTATTGTTTAATTACGGTTTTATTGATTTGGGTTGAGGTTTCTTCGCCAGTAATCTCCATATACAATGAAAAATCTATTTTACCGCGTTCTAATTTTGAAGCAATTAATTTACGAATGTCCAACTCTTTTTCTCTGTATAAAGAAGGCATTCTGGTATTCAAATCAAGGTTTTTGCTATTTAGCGATTTTACCTCAATGGAGATTTTTTTGTTAGGAAGCTGTAAAACAGATTTCCCATATCCTGTCATGGAATGTATCATGGACGTTTTTTAAAAGTTGCACAAAGATAATGAAAACATCAGTTTTAACTCGGTAATAAAGTAGATGAAATGCGCCAAAAGGATTTAAAACTTCTTAATTTGCGCTCTTATAATTAGTAACCAGTTCATAAAGTTTTGTTTTACACTGGTTTTTTGAAATCAGGTTTGTAATCTAAAGTCTATGATCTATATCTAAAAAATATGTACTTAAAGAATTTTGAAATTCGCTGGAGTGATATTGACGCTAATATGCATTTGGCCAATTCAGCTTATGTTAACTTTATGAGCCATACCCGTGTGGCGTTTTTTGAAGCCCATAATTTTTCTTTGTCTAATCTGGTGAGGAATCAAATTAGTCCGGTTGTTTTTTATGAACATATCTACTACTTCAAAGAAGCCTTTTTAGGCACACCAATACGCGTTAGTCTTGAAGTTACTGGTTTAAGCGAAGACGGTATGTTTTTTAAAATTGAGCATAATATATATAACCATAAGGGAGATAATTTAGCAAATTGTGAGCTTTTGGGCGCCTGGATCAATTTGAAGACCCGCGAACTAACGGCATTACCGACTGAGTTTTTATCAGAAATGAATAGCTTCCCCAAATCGGATGACTTTAAAGTATTGACTAAAGAGGATACTCGTAAATTTGGCAAGAAGCCAATTAAACTGCAACTTTAGGTTTTTTGGTTACCAAATAAACGCCTAAAAAGATCAGAGCAGCGGCAATAATCTTTACGGGTCCTAGTTGATCGCTCCCCATGATAATGGCAAAGAAGCCAGCAATAACGGGTTGCAAATAAATGAAAATACTTACGGTCGAAGCTTTTAAATGAATTAAGGCTAACGGGTTTAAAAGATTGGCTATATAGGTGGCACCAATCACGACAAACACAACTGCAAATAGCACATAAGGACTAAAGCTCTGCACATCGATTTCCTTGAGCTCAGAATAG
This sequence comes from Flavobacteriales bacterium, assembly GCA_038243395.1. Lineage (GTDB taxonomy): Bacteria > Bacteroidota > Bacteroidia > Flavobacteriales > Flavobacteriaceae > Gelidibacter. The sequence goes on from JBBSRC010000003.1 coordinate 22,978, forward strand.
CCGAAGGGAAGAACCATGATTAAAGCAAAGAGGAATAGCCATTTGAGAAAAGTAAGAGGATGGTATTTTGCCGTCAATTTTTTTACAAGAATAATATAAATCGCAAAGGAGGTGGCGTTGATCACTATTAAAGTGTTTCCTAAAAGTATATTATCGGCGACCAATAATGATTTTCCATAAATGGTTAAAATTATAGCACCTGCAAATCCCAATAATACGCCAACGATCTTCATCGAGGTTAGTTTTTCCTTTAGAATAATCGCGGACATGATCAATACTAAAATCGGGGAGATGGTCGAAATTACTGAGGCGTGAATTGGTGTAGTGTGCTCTAGCCCCTTAAAAAACATGATCATGTTGACCGCAACGCCAAAAAAGGCGGCGATTACAAAATGGAGGTAATCACGTTGGTCTATCTTTTCTTTCGGACCCAAAAAGCTGAATAACCAAAATAATAAAGTTGCGCCTCCAACTCTGAGAATAATAAATGCGTAAGGTTTAACGAAACCACCCACCATGACATCTTTGGCTAAGGTGTAGTTTAAACCATACATTATTTGCACAATTAAAGCGGCAAGTAGTGCAAGATTTCTAGCTCTCATGAATCGCTTTTTTCGCGGCTTCTACGGTTTTGGCACTGTTGCCAATAAAAATCTGATCATTATAAACAATTACAGGTCGACTCAAGAAGGTATAATGTTGAAGAATGTATTTTTTAAAATCTTTTTCTGTCAGATTTTGGTCTTTGAGACCTAAGGTTTTGTAATGTTGGGCCCGTTTGCTGAATAAGGCTTCATAACTGCCAGAAAGTTTATAGAGTTCTTCCAGTTGTGAAGCAGTAATTTCTTCGCTTTTAATATCTTGGAGAATAAAATCAGACGGTAAATCTAAAGTCTTAATGATTCTGGTACAGGTACTACACGTTTTTAAATAAAATATTTTTTTCAAAACAATCAATTTGAGGTGCAAGTTAAGCGGATTTAATAGGAAAAATAAGTAATTTTAAGGAAACTTGAGCACTGAGATGTCGAACCTAAGCAATGCTCTTAGCAGTTGCAATATAACCCATGGACTATTATTCAATTATTTCGATTTTAGTGGTACTGTCCGCTATTTTTGGATTTATTAACGCCCGGTTTTTCAAGCTTCCAACGACCATTGGGCTGATGGTCATCACTATTATATTTACCTTAATTTTGGTTTTTATTGGGCAGTTTAACAATACGCTTCTCATTGAAGAACGCGAGCTTATTCAGCAAATCGATTTCAAAGTCGTTCTGCTGGATATTATGTTGAGCTTTCTGCTTTTTGCGGGTGCGTTGCATACCAATTTTGACGAGTTAAGAGTACAGCGTGCACCGATTATTGTTTTCGCTACTGTGGGTGTTTTAATTTCCACCTTTTTGGTGGGTGTATTGATGTATGTGCTTATGCCTTTTCTGGGCGTTGAAGTGGATTTTATCTATTGTTTGTTATTTGGATCTTTAATATCGCCAACAGATCCTATTGCTGTTCTGGGCATCCTCAAAAAAGCGAAGGCACCAAAGAATTTAGAAACTAAAATCGTGGGCGAATCCCTTTTTAACGATGGCGTAGGTGTTGTGGTGTTTCTAACCATTTTTTCAATCGCATCATCTCCTGGGTCAGGTTTAGACCCTTTACCCATTTTAAAACTGTTTGTGCAGGAAGTTTTGGGGGGAATAGCCTTGGGGCTTATACTTGGCTATGGTACTTACAAATTATTAAAAGCTATTGATGATTATGAAGTGGAGGTTATCATTACCATTGCCGCCGTTATGGGCGGTACTTTGGTCGCTCAACAGTTGCATCTTTCTGCTCCATTGGCTATGGTTACCGCCGGCTTGTTTGTAGGGAATGATATTGTTAGAAGTAGAGCCATGTCTAAGAAAACGGAATCTTATGTCGATCGATTTTGGGAGCTTGTTGACGTATTACTAAACACGATTCTATTTGTACTAATAGGTATGGAAATGCTGATTTTAACCTTTAAAACCAGTTTTGTTTTGGCTGGAATGATTGCCATACCTATAGTGTTGTTCTGTAGATATGCGTCGTTATGGTTGCCAATAAAATTCTTTCAAAAACGGCTAAGTTTCGTTCCAAAAACAAATCTAATTATGACATGGGGAGGTTTACGTGGCGGTATTTCGATTGCTTTAGCCTTATCGCTCTCTCCTGAAATGCACAGAGAATTATTTTTAGTGATTACCTATATCTTAGTTGTTTTTTCCGTGATAGGGCAGGGCTTGACTGTTGGTCCTATTATCAAAAAACTGACATCAAGTACTACGGATTCAGCTTCAGAAGATCCCTAATTTGGCTGTAGGGTAACACAATTTCAGTAGTGCCTTGGGCGTAAGATGCAATCTCATAATTGTTATAAAGTAGCACCAGGCCCTCTTCGGTAAAACCGATATTGGATGCTAATTGAAATTCCTCACCAAAGAAAAAATCTTCAATGGTCTCGTCATTATCTTTTGGCTTTGTTTGATCTTTGAAAGCTTTTTCAGCAATTTTCTTAAATTTAGTGAGATCATTGATGATGTCGTTTTGATCTAAAAGTGCACCATTTTCAGGGTTAAAGTTTAAAAAGGTAACTCTAGAGTTGCCATGGGCGCCGCCAGTATCAATATAAGATTGAAGACTTACACAAATAACCTCTGCGGATTCATACACCACATCGCCATCAACCTTGACTTCCCATTTCTGGCCGCTGTCCTGAAAATCTTTTTTAAACGTTTTGTATTCTTTATCAAACTCTGAAACGGCTTCCGAAAGTGAAATATTATTTTCAGGAGTGTCCGCCATGTTCATTTCGTTGGCAATCACGTGTTCGATGCGCTGATTTATTTTTTCGGAAACAGCTTTCGTGCCGATGGCTTTTGGATAATTAATAACAATGGAGGCGCCATCTGATTTCTCAATAACTTGGGGTTCAAATTTTAATTTGACGTCCTGATTACAGGCCGATAGGACTAAGGTAATTATTAAAAAGAAGCTTATTTTTTTCAAGGTTTCTGCGCATTTATTAAACAAGCGACAAAGGTATTGCATCCTTTTGTAACCAGCCAATTAAAGATTAAATTTGTTATCAATAAAGATCTGTTTCATGAAATTCAACACAAAAACCATTCATGGCAATCAACAGCCAGACAAAGCTTATGGCTCTGTAATGCCGCCAATATATCAAACCACAACGTATGCCCAGACTACCCCTGGAGGTCATAAAGGATATGAATATTCAAGAAGTGGCAATCCAACGCGAACTGCTTTGGAAAATTCATTCGCCAGCATTGAAAATGGGACCCATGGTTTGGCTTTTGGATCTGGCTTGGCTGCTATTGATGCAATCATGAAACTTCTTAAATCTGGAGATGAAGTCATCTCAACAAGTGATCTTTATGGAGGAACCTATCGTCTGTTTACAAAGATCTTTGAAGGATTTGGAATTAAATTCCATTTTGTCGGAATGGAAAATATTTCTGAAATTGAATCTCATGTTAACAAAAACACCAAGTTGATTTGGGTGGAAACGCCTACAAATCCAATGATGAATATTATTGACATCAAAGCTGTGGCCAATGTTGCTAAACAGCACAATATTTTATTTGCGGTGGATAATACTTTCGCTACACCATATTTGCAACAGCCGCTAGATTTGGGGGCTGATATTGTGATGCATTCTGCCACTAAATATTTGGGCGGTCATAGCGATGTAGTAATGGGGGCGCTTGTGGTGAAGGATGAAAGCTTGGCAGATCGATTGTATTTTATTCAAAATGCAAGTGGAGCGGTTTGTGGCCCGCAAGATAGTTTTTTGGTATTGCGGGGCATAAAAACTTTGCACGTGCGTATGCAACGTCATTGTGAAAATGGAAAGGCTGTTGCTGAATATTTAAAGAAACATCCGAAAATCGAGAAAGTGTATTGGCCAGGTTTTGACGACCATCCCAATCATGATATTGCAAAATTACAAATGAAAGATTTTGGCGGAATGGTATCCTTTACCACCAAAGGAAATAACTATGAGGAAGCCATCAGGATTGTTGAAAACTTGAAAATTTTTACTTTAGCCGAATCCTTGGGCGGTGTGGAATCTCTCGCGGGACATCCGGCAAGTATGACCCATGCCAGTATTCCTAAAGAAGATCGTGAAAAAACGGGTGTAGTAGATTCGTTGATACGCTTGAGCGTAGGTATTGAAGATATTGACGATTTGATAGCCGATTTAGAGCAGGCAATAGGCTAATTAAATTATGATTTAAACTGGCTAGGGATAGTTTATTGATTTATTCTAAATAGTAAATATATCCAACATTCAACCATACTAAAAAATCATTTGATTTATTAGAGGGTAATTTATGATTTAAACCGTCAACTTTATCGCTAAAATAATGTTGCCATCTTAGGTCAATAATTAAATCGGATAAGTACGTCAATTTAAAACGTGATCCAATACTTCCCACAACGGAGATGGCCAATCCGCTTTCCTCAGTTATAAAATCGGTGTCTCTAATAGTGGCATCAGAATATAAATACCACGGACTATAAAAATTGCTTAAGTTGTTTGAGTTTGCATCACCATAAGTTGTAAATACCTTAGGGTTATAGGAGGTTAAATGGACACCTAAGCTTATAAAGGGAGTAAAAACATGACGTGCGTATGAAAATTCCTTAAGACTAAAAGGAAAAAATTCTAATTGCATTCCAATATCAAAATTATTTGATTCCCCTGAATGTGCTCTTAACTTGTCAGCATTTACGCTTGTTCTTTCAGGGTCCACCCATTTGCCAAAATGCTTCAGTTCGGTTTTGTTCCAAGATATTTCACTACGTACTTTAAAATGGTCGAAAAAATATTTGTAAGGTGTATAGCGACTTCCTCTATACTCGAAGTTCATGAAATGGACGAGACCAATGCCAATCCCTGTATTACCAGCGGTGGTTTCGAAATCACGGCGTTCACCAAAATCAGATTGAAAAGCTACAGGGCCGGCGATAATGCCAATTTCATTTGAGAACCATTTTTGAGAAAAACCAGTTGCAGTACATAGGATAAATAGGAACATACAGGTTAACTGTTTTAAAGTAAGCGCCATATAGTCTATTTATTTATAGGGAGTTGGTATTAACAAATATAGGAAAACCGACATAACTTTCAAACAAATCATTAACAACGTGAAGGTTGTGTTAACATAATTATTTTGAATTTTGAGATATTGATTTTTTTGCACCCTATTTTCATTATAAATATAAGAAATGGGTAAAGATTGAAGATTGAAATGTGAAATATATAATTTTCGTCAGGCAATTCATTATTAGGATGTGAATAATTCATCTAAACACTTATTCTGCCGTATATTTGTAGGTCGAATTATTGCAATGACTGATAATAAATCATTAAATGAAAGAGAAAATAGCGTCCTTTTTAGATTATGTAAAAAAAAATAATAACAATGAACCAGAATTCTTACAAGCGGTACATGAGGTAGCAGAAACCATACTTCCCTTTATAGACGAGAATCCTAAATATCAAGGTAAAATGTTGTTAGAACGCATGGTCGAACCTGAGCGCACTATTATTTTTAGGATACCATGGGTTGATGATAAAGGCAATATTCAAGTAAATAGAGGTATTAGAGTTGAGTTTAATTCTGCGATCGGTCCTTATAAAGGTGGATTGCGTTTTCATCCAACAGTAAATCTAAGTGTTCTTAAATTTTTAGGATTTGAACAAACCTTTAAAAACTCTCTCACGACGCTTTCCTTGGGAGGTGGTAAAGGTGGTTCTGATTTTGATCCGAAGGGAAAAAGTGATAATGAAGTTATGCGTTTTTGTCAATCCTTTATGAATGAATTGTACCGCCATATAGGTGCAAATACTGATGTGCCTGCAGGCGATGTTGGGGTTGGACCTCGCGAAATTGGCTATATGTTCGGTCAATATAAAAAAATACGTAATGAGTTTACCGGAATTTTGACCGGGAAAGAACGATCATATGGAGGCTCCTTGATTAGGCCAGAGTCAACAGGTTACGGTTGTGTGTATTTTGTAAAAAGTATGTTGGCGGTTCAAAATGATACCATCGAAGGAAAAACAGTAGTGATTTCAGGGTCAGGAAATGTGGCACAATATGCCTGCGAAAAAGCAACGGAATTTGGTGCAATAGTGTTGACCATGTCTGACTCCTCTGGTTATATTTATGATCGTGATGGTATCGATGCGGATAAGTTGGCGTTTATAATGGACCTTAAAAATGTAAAACGTGAGAGGATAAGTGCTTATGTAAAAACCTATAAATCAGCAACATTCCATGAAGGACGTCCTTGGCATGTAAGATGTGATATTGCTTTACCATGTGCCACCGAAAATGAACTGAATGAGGAAGAGGCTAAAATACTTATTAAAAACAAGGTTATCTCTGTCGCGGAGGGCGCCAATATGCCATGTACACCAGAGGCGATTGACGCATTTCAAGGAGCAAGGGTTTTATTTGGGCCGGGAAAAGCTGCAAATGCGGGAGGAGTAGCAACTTCTGGATTGGAGATGAGCCAAAATGCTCTAAAACTAAGTTGGGATAGAGAAAAAGTAGATGGCAAATTGGTGGTTATTATGCATGAAATCCATCAATCTTGCGTGACTTACGGCATGCAAGAAGACGGTTTTGTTGATTATGTGAAAGGGGCAAATATAGCAGGGTTTGTCAAGGTAGCCGATGCCATGCTGGCTCAAGGCGTGGTTTAATAAATATGACATTTAAATGAATAAAGGCTTCCCCTATTTCTTGGGAAGCCTTTTTTGTGCTGTAAATTTATGAATAGTTCAAAATTGTCATTAGTAATAAATATCTTTGAAGTCTATTAGTGTTCTATGATAAAACAGATTACAACCGTTTTTCTATTTTTATATGCTTTCACATCCCAGGCCCAGGATTTTTCGGCATTGTGGCAAGGTTATTTTTCTTATCATAATATTAAAGATATTGTCATAGGAAATAATAAGGTTTATGGAGCTTCTGAAAATGCTATATTCACTTATGATTTATCTAGTAATGAGATGGAGACCATTACTACAATAGAAGGGCTCTCAGGACAGACTATTACAACAATTGCCTATAGTGAACCTTACGAGCTACTACTGATTGGCTACGAAAACGGCCTCATTGAAATTGTTTCAGGTTCGGAAAACAAGATATTATCTGTGGTTGATATTCTTGATAAACAAACCATTCCTCCCAATCTGAAACGCATCAACCATTTTAATGTCAGTGGTCGTATGGCTTATGTATCTACAGATTTCGGAATTTCTGTTTACGATCTGCAAGGTCTTGAATTTGGCGATTCCTTTTTTATTGGCAGCGGTGGCAGTCAAATTAGCGTGAAGCAAACTGCAATTGTAAATACCACTATCTATGCTGCTTGTGGAAATAATAACGCTATAAAAAGAGCGGAACTAACAAATCCCAATCTCATCGATTATCAACAATGGCAAACCTTGGATAATGGAAGTTTTGTTTCGGTTGAAAGTGTTGAAAATCGCTTATATGCCATAAAGTCAAATGGTGTTATTTATGAAATTTCCAATGGTGCGTTAACCTCTCTATTTAATTATTCGGATGTGCCAGTGCGTACTCAGTCAGTGAATAACCATTTAATCGTAACCACAAAAAATCAGGTTTACGTCTATAATAATGCTTTTATACAACTGGCCACAGCGTCAGTTAGCTCAGACTATGATACGTTTTTCACAAGTGCTACAGTGACGAATGAAAATATTTATATAGGGACAAGCTCATTTGGAGTTTTAAATACGCCCATTGCCAACCCGACAGCTTATACAGTTATTAGGCCTGATGGTCCTCTCATGAACGATGCGTTTAAAATTGAAGCTGGCAATAATAACGTTTGGGTCACCTACGGGGAGTACACTATATCCTATAATCCATTTCCGTTAAACAGTCGTGGTTTAAGTCATTTAGTAGAGGATCACTGGGTAAACACACCTTTTGATAATCTTTTAACGGCCGTGAATTTAAACTACATTGCTGTCAATCCTTTTAATCCATCCCAAGTATTTATAAGCGCATGCCAGCAAGGCATTCTAGAACTCAATGATGAGGTTCCAAAAATTCTCTTGGATGAAAATAACAGTGGATTGGAATCGTTAATTATTCCCGATTCTCCCAATGAGAAATCTGTCCGGCAAACAGGATCTCAATTCGATAGAAGTGGTTTGTTGTGGACACTAACCTGCCGGGTTGACAAGGCTTTAAAATCCTACAATCCCGCTACTGGACAATGGCGTGGCTATAGTTTTAAGGAAATTATAAAAGATCCTTTACTTGATGAACTGGGTTTTGGCGATTTGGCAATTGATAGAAATGGCACGAAGTGGATAGGTTCTTTTAACAAAGGTCTTATTGGGTACAATGAAATTGGCAACAAAATCAGAAACCTAAATTCCGAAGAACAAAATATGCCAAATAATGTGGTGAATGCGGTTGCGGTCGACAATAATAATCAACTCTGGATTGGAACTATAAATGGATTGAGAGTGCTATACAACACGGCTAACTTTTTTGATGCGCCCAATCCAACGGTCAAGGAAATCGTGGTCCTTGACGATGGTATTCCTCAAGAACTATTGTCCAATCAATATATTACCGATATAAAAGTAGATGGATCCAATAACAAATGGATCGGAACTTTTGATGCGGGAATTTTTTATTTTTCTCCGGATGGGCAACAAACAATTTACCATTTTACCACTAAAAATTCGCCGTTGCCTTCCAATTTTATTAAAGATATTTCCATTGATGCTCAGAACGGGAAAGTGTATATCGCAACTTCCAAAGGGCTTGTATCTTTTTATTCAGGGGGATCCAAACCTGAAGGCGAATTGACGAACGCTTTTGCCTATCCTAATCCGGTAAGACCAGAATATGACATTCTTGGTGCCGACAATTTAAATGATATTAACAAAGGGGTAAAAATTAAAGGCATTACTGAAAATGTCAATATCAAAATTACAGATATTGAAGGAAATCTGGTTGCTGAGGCACAATCAAGGGTTAATTTGAGATCCTCTCGTTCCAGTTACAATTTCGCTATTGATGGCGGAACTGCCATCTGGAACGGTAAAAATTTGGCTAATAACATTGTGGCTTCAGGAGTTTATTTAATTATGATTTCGGATTTGGATTCTTTTGAAACTAAAATTTTAAAATTATTGATAATCAGATAACAGCTTCATTAAAACAGCTTATGTTACTTAAAACCAACGCAATCGTCCTGTCCAAGATAAAATATGGCGACCATGACGTCATTGTTAAATGCTACACCAAAAACAGGGGTGTAGTCAGTTATTTATTGCGAGGAGTTTTGAAAAGCAAAAAAAGCAATTCTAAAATTGCGTATTACCAAGCCTTATCACAATTAGAAATTGAGGAGAATTTCAGAGCAAACCAGACCTTGCATTATATCACAGATGTTAAGTTAAGTGTGCCTTACAGAAGCATGCACACCAATGTTTTAAAGGCTGCGATTGTCATGTTTTTATCAGAAGTTTTATCAACGACTTTAAGAGAAGAAGAAGCAAACTTATCATTATATGAGTTTTTAGAAACTTCGTTGGAGTGGTTGGATCATGAAACCGATTTCGCTAATTTTCATTTATTGTTTTTGTTGGAATTTTCTAAACACTTAGGCTTTTATCCGGATACTTCCCGATCGGATTTTCCGTATTTTAATTTGCGATCTGGAAGCTTCGAACTGAAACCACAGGCACCTTATACTGTTTCGGGAGAAAATTTAGTATTCTTGAAACAGTTATTAACCATTAAGTTTGATGGATTGAACAGCGTGAAGTTGCATTCAACACAAAGGCAATCTTTATTGAATTTATTGCTGGTTTATTTTGAATTGCACCTGTCCGATTTTAAAAAACCAAAATCTCTTCAAGTTTTAAATCAGGTATTTAGCTGATCATTAAATTTTTAATCTCTTTTTAGAAAACGTTTGGTCATAATTTGTCCGTCAGACAGTGTGACCTTTGCAATATAAATAGCATTTCTTAAGTTACTTAAATCATAAACTTCCGTGGCATCATTGCCTTTCAAATAATATAATCTTCTACCTAACAAATCCATAATTTCAACCAATTTAATACTCGTGTTATTTGCAACAGAAACTTGAACTTTGCCCTTGCTTAGTTCAATAATGGAAAAGTCTTGAGTGTTGAAGTTAACTCTATCTGTAGATAAATTTTCGTTGTCAAATGTGATCACAAAACGATTATTAAATTCGCCGGTTGCCGAGGTAAAGTTATAATTACCGCGGGAGAGATTGTGATAAGTATTCAGCAAATTATCTGTAAGATAGATGTCATTTTCAGCAAAGAAATGACCTTGTATTTGGGCAACGGATAAATTATATATCGTAGGTTGTTTTATTGAGGTTTTAAAACCTAAAAGCACGACCTCATCCTGAGTTAAGCTGTGAACTGCTTTCCCTTGAATAGCATATTTTTTATGGCTTTCAGAAATTTGGGAATACAAGATGGCACCTAATCCTGAGGATAGATTTCGTTCGGCATCATAAGTAAAACCATCAACACCATTGGTTGCGCCCAGCACATAAGCAATAAGAATTTGATTAAATACGCCATTGTCTGAAGTCAGGTTGATCCAAAATTTGTTTGGTAACTCCGAATTATCATTTCTGAAAAAATGCGAATTGCTCGTAGCATCGGACATCCTCATAGAGTTTTTAAAGGTTAATGTTCCACCAATATCCGTTCCTATTACGAAGAAGCCTTGACCAGAAGAAATGAAGTCAGTAGGAATAATTCCGCTGCCGCCTGCAGTAGCTCCACTTCCTGCAGCAATAATAGCATAATCAGCACCATTAAAATTGAGCACTTGATTGCCTGGATTACTGGCTAAAGGAGGCGAGTAATGAGACCACAGATAAGCGGCACCAGAAATAACATCCTTATTCTCGCTATAAACTAATTTAAAATCTATGGCGGATGCATAGGGATTTCCAATAAAGTTCCAGTCTTTATCCGTTGGAATACTATTTGTGTGAATAGTGACCGAGATATCTCCATTATTGAATTCTCCATTAAATACTGTAGTGTCAATCCGTGGAAAATTTCCTGATTTGTTAGAAGTAGATGCATAGCCTACGCCTGGTATCATTTGCCCTGTGGCCAATTGCCAGTCATCACCATTATCATCGACGTCATCACCATTGACGTCTTCATAGTTTACAGCGTCAAAATAAAAGCGTCTGCTAGGAGATGCCATGCTTAAAACGGACTCAACGGTTTCATCAGATACCGGAGAACTCCAGTAAGTGTAATCGTACCAATTCTGTTTTAGTGCAGTTGATTTATCGACAATTGCAGTGCCTGTCTCCTTCAACTTGAAAGTTCCTGCTTCCATACCATTGCCTCTTTGCACAAATGCGCCGTTAGTTTCGATCACGAGACTCCCATTGACGACGACATCATTTATGGCCTCCACAAAATAGTCATCCGTGACCATTAAAGTGTATCCTGAATTTATAATCAGACTACACGCACTAAAACTATTTGTAATAGGGTTTGTAGTGTAATTACCATTAAGAATTGCAACTGTACTATGATCTGGTGTTGTCGGATTCCAGATTAGACCATCCCAAGTAATGGTGTCAATTTTTAGACGCACTACACTACTGGATGTATGACAGGCTATGGTGTTTTCTCGGACTTGTACATAATATTGGTACGCATCAAAGTCAATTGTATTTAAAATATGTAAGCTTTCACTTTGTTGTCCGGAGTAATCCGGATTTGTATTTAATATTTCCAACCAATTGGATGTCCCAGGTGCATTATAATACCACTGATAGGTTAAAGCATTACCTCCGTCAAGACCTTCAACTGCTGAAACATTCAGTGTTGAAGTTAAAGCGCAATTAGAGGTTGGTACTATTGGCTGAATAGTTACTAGAGGAGGATTTCCACCTGAATAATCGAAAAACCCAATATTCGAATAATCATTCGAGCTGCATGATCCAGGACCAGAACCCACCCAATCAATGATGTTCCAATCGTTAAGATTAAAATTCGGGTTCGGAAGAGGCGAGGTTGTATTTAACCTTCTAAAATTAAATCCACGATCTCCCGTGATAATTGTGCCATCCATCCAGTTCTTGTCCATATATACGCCAAACTGATCCACCACCACCGATCCGTTATCTTTTAATAACCGAATGACATCATGTTCATTATCTTTCTTATTGATCCCACTGACGCCACTTGTTTGCTGAGCGAATTGACCATTTCCTCCATCTTGTGGACAAACATTTGAGGGTGTTGGTGAAGCTGCTACGCCAATGGCAATGAGGTAAATTGAATTATTGGGTAAATTAAAAGGGTCAAGTACGATCGTACTGCTAGGATTTGCAGCTCCATTACTAAAAATTCCTATTGAGTAACCTCCTAATGCTATAGTGGTGCCAGTTCCGTTGTAAATCTCAATATAACTGAGGCCACCCAAAGTTGCATCTGTAACTTCGCTGATAAAAAGATCAGTAAGAAACGATGAGCTTTCGCAACCACTAATTTGGTTGTTTGAAACTGTAAAGGGTGAAATGCTTGTACATCCAATTGTGTTTTCTATGACGATATTACCGGTTGTGCCATCGATGGGAATGGTCACTTCGATTGTGGACATATTAATATACGTGGTTGACATTAGAACACCGTTGAGGCAAGCTAATGTTGACTGATCGAAATGTGATCCAATAATAGTCGCAGTCGTACCTGATGGTCCGCTTGTAGGGCTAATGCTATTGGTAGAGGCTACACAAAGTCCCGTACCACGGATTGAAAAAGTATAGGGATTTTCATCTCGATCATTGTTCACAATGGAAACGATCGCATTTCTTACGCCTGCTATTAAAGGGGAGAATTGGATTTCTAAAATCGAAAAGCCTCCAGGAAGAATGGTCGCTTCAGGAGTTACGGTTATCGTAAAATCTCCAGGATTAGCGCCCACTATACTCACGCTAGAAACGGTCAAATCTAAATTGCCAAGATTGTGGATGCGATAGGATTTTGATTGCGACGCCCCTATAAATTGACCAGCGAAAAGGGTGCCATCTGTACCCTGAGGTGTACTATCGCCATTAACAATTTCAGGATATGTTCCCACATTGCCCTCAACCCTGATCTCTGGTGCCATAACGTGTAGCACTCCAGAAATATAGGTAATGCCATCCCAAAAGTTTCCAGCGGAACCATCCGCGAGAATGCCTCCATATAACCAAGTTCCACCATTCAAGCTAAAACGGGTAGCGTAATAATACGTTCCCGCAGTGGTTATGGCACTGCCTAAATCGGCAGTGTATTCGTCATTCTGTTCAAAATTGCAGTTTGCGCAGGCTTCGTTATAGTTGGCAGGAACCCAATTCGCCCATGTTCTCGGATTGGAATTGTTAGTACTATAACCTACTTGTGCGACAATTCCACTGCCTCGTCCTACACCAGTTGTGATACCTTGTTCATAAACTTGCCCATAGGCAGCAAAAGGATTTCCCAATTCAATGTTGCCGATATTAGGAAACTGCAAGTTACAGAAGTCAACGGTATCAACACTCAATACACCACTTACGTTGGAAGTGCCATTCCAGAATCCTCCACCTGTGACATTGTAGCCGCCATATCTGTAGGGCCCATCATCTATTTGAAACCGACTTGCGTAATAGTAATTGCCAGATGGTAATGCGGAACCGATATTAGCGACATATTCGTCATTATTGCCGGAGTCAACATTATTATAAGTTGCCGTAATCCAATTGACCCAAGTGTTGGGATTAGTGTTTGTCGTACTATAACCGATCCAACCTTCTATGTTTGCGCCTTGTGAGAACGGAGTTTCTGTAACACCGGCTTCATAGACCTGAGCGAAAACATTAAAGGCTGTGCCAACAGTAATATTACCGTTTTGAGGAATTTGAAGGTTGCAGTAATCTACAAAATTGGTAGAAGTTACCACTCCTGAAAGACGCACATCATCTATCCGGAAATTTGTGGAAGTTGAAGTTTGAGTGAAACGTATTCTTAAATTACTGGTGCTGGGTATTGTGCCACTGGGAGTAATTAATATCCAATTTGCAGTGCCAACACCAGTGGATCGCGAATAAGTGAGCGGTGCATAGGTTGTGCCGTCAGCACTTACTTCGATAAGCAATTCATTATTACCAGCAATCGAGCTTTTGTAATGTCCTAAATTAAGTGTTAACGCTGTATAACTGATGGTGTTTATTTCAGATATTTCGAAATATCTATTAATCTGATTCGTGAAAAAAACGTTTCTTCCCTCAGAAGCATCAGCATACCCATTGGAGGAGATTGAAGTTCTTGTATCGGCATCACCAGAGAAAGTTTGAGATCCAGAGTTCTGAAAAGTGGTAGCGGTAATGGAAGTATTACTATCGGTACTGATCCCCATATTTTCAGAAAAGATTGTAACCTGTCCAAACCCGGACAAAACAGAACATAGAAGCACTATGCATCCCAGGAAGTATTTTTTTATCATAGTGAAAGTTTATTAATACTTGGCGCTAATACAAATACTTAAATATAGACTAAATTACCTTACAATCAACCTTTTGCGTTTCTTCGGATAATTAAGAAATAGTAACTATTTTTGCATATGCAAACTAAAAAAACCTATACTGTTGACGAAGCTTTAAAGAGAATGGAACGCTATTGCAGTTATCAAGAACGCTGTCATAAGGAAGTCATTCAAAAGCTTTACAGTATGTATATGATCCCAGAGGCCATTGACCTTATTGTGGTTAAACTGATGCAGGATAATTTTTTAAATGAAGAACGTTACGCCAAAGCCTTTGTTAGCGGAAAATTCCGAATTAAAAAATGGGGAAAACAGCGCTTAACACGAGAACTTAAGCAAAAGGACATCGGAAAGACTTTAATTACCATGGCGCTCCAAACCATAAACGATCAGGAATATATGGAAACCTTTCATGCACTCGCTGAAAAAAAAGCAGAAAGCATTAGAGAAATAAACGTTTTTAAGAAAAGGAAAAAACTGGCGGATTACCTGCTATATCGCGGCTGGGAAAGTCCGATGGTGTATGATAAGGTGAATGAGATTATTTAGTTATTAGGTATCAGGTATCAGGTATCAGGTATCAGGTATCAGGTATCAGGTGTGAGGAGTGAGGCAAGAAGGTTATTGAGATTGCTGATTGAAGATTGTTAATTGACCGAGCGTAACTTTTTATGTAGGCAAGTTTTCGATAATGAATTCAAAAGGACAAATGACGGCACACGACATACTAAACCTGTACTATAATCATAATATGTAAGATATTTGGTATCAGAAATCAGCGAAAATCTGTGCTGTCTGCGGAAAACTTTTTTATGTAAATCCTGTTCCCAGTTGCCAAAAGTCTAAGAAACAAAAAACTGTACCATTCCTAAGAATGATACAGTTTTTTAATATCAATTAATTTTATGTTTTATAAACTAAAAGTCGCGCCAATATTAAAAACAAATTGGTTGTGAATATAATCCGCGGGATTTGTCATATTAGATTTATATCTTGCTAGTGGAAAAACGGCTTCAGTAAAAATCCCCAAACCTTCTGAGAAGAAATAACGGGCTCCAACATGGCCACCAAAATTCTTTAAACTTAAGTTTAATCCTGGGTACAGATCAAAATTTTCATCAATATTTAAAACACTTCCTAAGTGTGCATTGAAACGACCTTTAAGATCCACACGATCTCCAAAGCTTGCGTCCAAACCTTCTTTTATGCTTAAAGCATAGGCACCAGTAATACCTACAGAAATGTTTTCACCAAGACCATAATCATAGCTTACATTAATTCCCGTTGCCTTATCTTGGAAGTTCGCGCCAATTTGTAACTTGTTATCGGTATTCCCTTTAAAAGCTTGTGCGTTTGCAAAAGAAACACTCAAAATGCTAAGGAACACAATTAATTTTTTCATTATATTTTTTTTAATTTTGGCCAAAGATAACTATGTTTTTCAAAAAAGCATTTGCTTTTAGTCTAAACTCTTTTGAGTTCTGCTAATCGCTTGTGCATTCTTCCAATCGATCCATTTTTGACCTTGTAATTTCCGCATCAAAGTATCAAAATGACGCATGATCACTATATTATAAATCGCCTGTCCAAAGTTTTTTGGGTTTCTGGCAATAGCGCGCAAACTCATTGAAAATCCTGGGGTTATGTATTTCATATAATGCCAATAACCTTCTGGCATATACAATACTTCACCATGATTTAGCTCTGCTCTATAGCCTTTTGCTTTTTTAAGTGCGGGCCATTTTTCTAAATCTGGATTTGAAAAGTCAATATCTTCACGAGTAATCAATGAATGGGGAATTTTATACAGATAATCGTTCTGTTTTTGATCAAACAGGATGCAGAGTTTTTTACCTTCAAAGTGAAAGTGAAAAATATTTGCCAAATCAATGTCATAATGCATGAAGGTATGGGAATCTTTGCCGCCAAAAAAAAGCATCGGTAAACCTTTCATCAACTTGAGACCAAAATCAGGATAGGAATAATCTTTCTGCAATTGTGGCACTTCTTTCAATGCATTCCATAAAAAAATCCGAAACTTAGTCGGCTCCCGTTTTAAAAGATCAATATAATCGGCCATTTTCATTTTGGCATGCGGCTCATTAAATCCGTCTGCATGGCTCACAGGACGGTCATCATAAAGCGGCACTGTTTTGTCGCCCGCAACTTTCTTAATATAGTCAAGTCGCCACTTGTCAAAAGCAGGCCAATCTTCAATGAAACGCTCAATAACCACAGGCTTTTGTGGCTTAAAATAATGTTTTATGAAATCCTCCTTGGTAATAGTCTTTACACGTGGAATGTCTTGTAGGTCTAGTGCCAATATGCTATGATTTAATTAAACAAAGTTAAGGAATCGTAATGAATACTTTTAAAATGAATGTTAAATATTTGGGCGTTACCCCGCTAAGGCGTGGTCGGGCTGTTCGTTATATCTTTTGCTTTGGAAAAAAAGCAAAAAGGATGTCACTGCCATCCCTAACACAAATCTAGCATATTTGACAACTCTTGTCTTTTGATTATGGTGTTTCTGGGGTTTATTTGTAGTGCATAATAGCTGTGTTTCTCGCAAGTATCGAAATGAACGATATGTTATCTATAGACGAACTTGTCTATCTTTAAGTTTACAAACGCTTATAGACATTGAATAAAGGCTTCACTCTTTAAAAAATATATGGTAATGATTTATTAAAATCTCAAGATTCAACTACCGCGAATAAAAATATATTCCGATTGATAAATCAGTTACTCTATAAATTGATTTATTCCAATTTAGAACTCGAAAAAAACCTAATTTTTTGAATTACTAAAATCCCGTTTCAAGACGACTAAAAATTGTGCATTGTAAAGAGGTTCTTATTTCGAATCACTTTGACCGTCAATTTATTACAAATCATAATACTTTGCGGTTCACTGAAAAATCGATACTATATTTAGCGTTCTATTCTCAAAGTGTTCGATATACGTTCCGTTTTCAAATCAAATTCCATGTCACACATTTCACATCTGTATTTATGCTTGGTGTAAAATGGTAATGAAGAAAATAAGACACCAAAAACATACCCTAAAAGTGATTTCAAATCTTTAATTGTAGAAATTAATTCAATATGAATACTTTTACAGTTAGGACATTGAATGGATTTACCATCATAACCAAAGGCATACGGTTTTATGGCATTTAAAATCTGCTTGGCTTCTGAAGCTTGATAGGAAAGGACTTTCAATTTTACCCCACCAATAGCACGGCTTACTAAGGGATCCGTGTCTATAGTAAGATTATCGGTCAAAAAAACTCTGATGCCATCAGATTCCAACCTGCCTTTAATAATTTGTGCTTCTGAGGAGTATTGAAATACAGCAACTGTTGTGAAAGTCTCGTTTATCATGGGAAGAAGGTTGCTAAGAGTGACAAAACTTTTGAGATTTCTTCCTCTGAGTTGTAGGCATGAATGCAAAACCGAATGCGCTCTTGCCCTTTAGGAACTGTTGGAGAAAAGACAGGTTCAGGATCAAAGCCATTTTCATTGAGATATCGCACAATTTTTTTGACTTTCTCACTGTCGAAAACGGTGCAACATTGTATGGCAGAGTTACTCTCTGTAAAATACTTTTGCAGTTGTTTTTCTTCCAATATGTTTTTGAAAAACCGAATGTTCTCATGTAACTTTTTAAGGGCATGCGTGAGTTCCAATTCTTTATATACCGCTTTTATAGTCATTAATGAATGCGGTGGAATGGCGGTAGTGTAACTGGAAGGACTTGAGAATTTGATAAGATAATCAATAAGGCCTTGATCTCCCAATATGGCTGCACCATGTGAGCTTAACGCTTTTCCGAAACTGATCAGTCGTGCAAAAACGGCCTTGTCAATTCCCAAACTATGCACTAAACCAACACCTTGCTGTCCAAAAATACCAATCGCGTGCGCCTCGTCAACAATCAGTCGGAATTTATTCTGCTCACAATAGTTGGCTAGAGCCACCAAATCTGGGGAGTCTCCATCGATTGAAAATACGGATTCCGTAGCAATATAAATTTCCGTATGGGCCGTGAAATGCTGTTGTTCATTTTGGCAGATCCGCTTTAAGTCTTCCAGATCATTATGTTTGAAAGCGAAAGCCTTCGCACTGCCCATCGTCATACCGTCCCTTATAGAGGCATGAATCAATGCATCATAAAATATCACATCGTCCTGCTGAGGCACACAAGAGAAAAATCCAAGATTTGCGTTGTAACCGGAATTAAAAATTAAAGCCGCATTGCAATGATAAGTTTTACAGATGAGTTCCTCGACTTCAGCATAGAGTTGATGATTGCCCGACAAGAGCCAGGAACCTTTGGAACCATTTTGAAAAATAAATTCATTTTCTAAATAATAATGGGTACGGTCAAAAATCTCATTCGACATTGAGAATCCGAGATAATCATTGGAGGCAAAATCCACTAATAATTGCGGCGCGTCCAATGCTCTGAAAGTGATTTCAGCATTACGAGAATCCAACTGGTCTTGAAGTTTTTTGGGTATCATGATGTAAAGATACAAAGACCGTACAGGTATTAATAGCGCATAAAGTTACAAAATAGATAAATAATTTTTAAATAAAAATTATTGTTTATCGATAATTTATTTTAAATTTGTTATCGTTATTCGATAATTATATGAAAGATCGTACTAAAATACTCAGTATTGTGACCTATGTTGTCATCTTGGCTTCAGTATCTATTTTACTGAATGAAGTTGGTGAATTCAATTTTGAGCAATTCAAGGAATTTCAAAGTTGGTCCAAAACGGCCGATAAAAATGCATCATGGTGGACTTCAGAAAATGCTTTACAATGGAGTTTTTAAGCTGTCAGTGCAGGGCTCTTTTTCTGGAAGGCTTATCTAATTTACGGATTCACCTATTTTCTTTCGATCTTGAATGAAATTGAAAAGGGGAATTATTTCAGTAATAAAAATATAATGTCATTTAAAAAAGTGGGAAATATATTCACAGGTTATGTAATTAATGTTTTAGTTCTCAAACTGGTATTAATATATATTGAAGGAAATAGGTTTTCAATTATGCAGCAGTTCAGAGAAGATTTTTTAATTCTCTTACCTGCAGGAATGGCATTTTATATTCTCGCAGAATTATTTAAGCAAGCACAAGCGAATCAAGAGGACAGTGAATTAACAATATAATGATGAAACGAAATATACTTTTTAAAACATTAGTTGATATTTTATTCATAGCCCAAGTAGTTGGCTTTATCGGTATTATTTTCCTCATTCCATCAGGCGTTATGAGAATTAATATGGTTGACCTGCCGGTTTTAGAATGGACTTGGGTTTCATGGATTATTTTGTTTTTAAGTTTGATTGGATATATCGTTTTTGTAATGGGACTTTTTCATTTAAGGAAAGTTGCGCGGCATTTGTTGGCTAACATATATTTTGATTTGTCAGTGGTAAACCATTTGAAAAAAAGTGGACGTTATTTTATTATCACTGGTATCGCAAGCTTTATAGTTTTTATAATCGTTTGGTTAGTCAAAATTACTATGCATGAATTTTCATTATATCATTTTGATTTTATGGTCTCTTTATTTATTATGAGTATCGGCTTGTTTTTTATCATTCAAAGTGAAGTCATCATGCAAGCCAAGGATTTTAAGGATGAAAGCGAATTAACGATTTGAATAGCTCTATAATTATCTGTTTGATATCGCTCAAAGCGTGGGAATACGACAAATTAAATAATAAATAATGAAGAATATTAAAATTTTAAATGGCTTTGTAATCTTTATGATTGCGTTTCATGTGTTTAATTTTGTGGCCAATATTTATTTGGTGGAGATTGCTGAATTTGGAGAAACACTTAAAGCTAATTACGACCGAGTGGTTTTTGGACAAGTGACTGCATACATCCTTATTGTTTTATTCGTATTTACATTTGCCGGGCTTATTTATTTGCAACGCGCCATCTCCAATTGTATAAGTAAAGACTATTTTAATGCCCGGATCGCAGGCGAATTTAAATATGCTGGTATTTTCCTATTACTTTCAGAGGGATTTGGTTTGATTTTCAATGTGCTTTTGTTTTGGAAATCTGAAGGAAATACTAATTTTGGATTTTTAGGAATGGACTTTTTTATGTTGATTATTGCCTTCAGTTTGTATGTTATTGCTGATGCGATAGAAAATAGAAGTTTAATGCGTCAAGACAACGAATTAGCCATATAGATTATGTCCATTATCATAAATCTCGATATCATGCTCGAAAAAAGAGGCATGAAAAGCAATGAGCTTGCGGATATTGTAGGCATTACAACGGCCAATCTTTCCATTCTTAAAACTGGAAAAGCCAGAGCCGTTCGGTTTTCTACGTTGGAAGCTATTTGTCTAGCTTTGGATTGTCAACCGGGGGATATTTTAGAATTTATTAAAGATTAGAGAATTATATGAACAGAGACCTGACAGGTTATCAATCCCGAAACTTCGGGAATGTCAGGTCTGAAAAACATCGTATATTTGAGAATCAAAATTTCTAATTATGATCCGTATTCTCTTCTGCTTGACATTTGTTCTGTCTTCATTCGTTTTTCAAGCGCAAATTTCTTCAAAATATAACATTTCCTTTGAAAATGCCGTCCACCATGAGGCGTCTATTCAAGCAACATTTACTAATTTGAAGTCTGATATTGTGGAATTTTCCATGAGCCGTTCTTCTCCTGGTCGTTACGCATTGCACGAGTTTGCTAAAAACGTGTATAATGTGAAGGTTACGGACGGCAAAGGGAAAGAGCTTGACTTTACAAGACCGAATCCATCCTCATGGAGCGTTAAAGGTCATGACGGCACCATAGTGGTCAGTTATGCCTTATTTGGTAACCATGGCGACGGTACTTATGCACAAATTGATGAAACGCATGCGCATCTGAATTCGCCCGCAACCTTCATCTATGTTCCAGAACTTGAAGCTCAAGAAATAGAAGTGACTTTCAAAATTCGCAAAGATTTAAATTGGAAAATTGCCACCCAACTTAAACATCAAGAGGATGATACTTATTACGCAAAAGATTTTCAATATTTAATGGACAGTCCAGTGGAGGTTGCGAATTTCAGAGAACGTTCTTTTAAAGTGAAAGAGCAGACTATCAGATTTGTTTTGCACGACGATGACGCCACAGAACAACAGATAGATGTTTATTTTGAAAAGGTCAAAAAAGTAGTTTTAGAGCAAAAGCAGGTATTTGGAGAAGTACCAACATTTGATTATGGTGAATATATTTTTCTCGCCTGCTATATGCCAAACGCGACCGGAGATGGCATGGAGCATAGAAACTCGACATCAATCCCTAGTTCCAGAAGCTTGTCAAATGGTGGAATAGAAACGAATATCGGAACCGTAGCCCATGAATTTTTCCATATTTGGAATGTGGAGCGTCTGCGTCCAAAATCCTTGGAGCCTTTTGATTTTTCAAGAGCGAATATGAGTGGCGATCTATGGTTTGCCGAAGGATTTACAAGTTATTTTGATGATTTGTCTTTGGTAAGATCAGGAATTATAAGTCAAGAAAAATATTTTGATGGACTCACACGAACTTTCAATTATGTGTGGACGTCTCCCGCGCGTCAATTTTTCAATCCAATCGAAATGAGTTACCAAGCACCTTTTACAGATGCAGCACGATCGGTAGATGAAACCAACAGAGAAAACACATTTATTTCCTATTATTCCTACGGAAGTATGTTGGGATTAGCCTTGGATTTATCCTTGAGAGAAAAAAATCTTACTCTTGATGGTTATATGACCTTAATGTGGAATAGGTTCGGAAAACCTGAAATTCCTTATACCGTTGAAGATTTGCATAAAACCTTAAATACCTTTGCAGGGAAGGAATTTGGCGATGATTTCTTTAATAATTACATCTATAAAAGTGGAATGCCAAATTATGAGCCACTTTTAAGACAGGTCGGTGTGACGTTGGAAACCAAAAACAATATAAGTGTTGGTGCTATAGTCAGGAATCAAAAAATACTAAGCAATCCTAAAATTGGTACTTCGGCTTATAAGGCTGGCATTCAAAAAGGTGATAAGCTGCTTAAGGTTGGAACAATTGCTCTTGACGGTAATGTAGATGTCAATGCCGTTTTAAACACGTTTAAAATAGGGGAAAAGGTCATAGTTGTGGTTGAACGTTTTTTGAGTCAAAAAGAAATCACACTCACAATTGGGACAAATGTGTCTTACGAATTGAAGCTACTAGACGACAGTTCTAAAGAAGTATCCAAAAAAATAAAACAACTAAGGGCAAGTTGGCTAAACTCTAAAGTGTAAATTAGAAGATTGAAGTACTAAGTATAAAAAACAAAGAGAATCTTAATATGCTTATAGAACTCTTGTAATTGAAATCTTCATGCTCTGACAGAATGTTCTGACTTTAAATTTGAACGCTTTAAATAATTCTTACGACTTGCATTTACCAGTTTTTCGAGATATATAACAATGACGCTCAATATCAAATGGCGTATTATGAAATATCAAATCTGAAAAGATTCTTACTGGATCAGCGATTGGTATAAATTGGTATAAAAATAAAAAATCACGCTTTTGAGCGTGATTTTTTGATTTATGATTCGTGTGTCTTGATTAGTCCACCAATACAATCACTTTATTGTCTTTCATTTCAACGGTACCGCTGTTGATATGCATGACCCAACTTCCATCTTCCTGAGTAAAGCTATTCGTGTGGCTTTCTGCAATCGTTGCATTGCCTCTGAATTTCAGTTTACCTTTTCCAAGAATGGAAACAATAGCCGCGTGACCATTCAACATTTGGAATTCACCCTCAACACCTGGAACCGTAACGCTTTCTACATTACCACTAACAAGTGAAGCTTCTGGGGATACAATTTCTAAATACATATTTTTATAGTTTGCAGTCCACAATCTTCAGTCGGCAGCCACTTAGAACTGAAGACTGAAGACTGCCTACTTATTTTTAAGCTTCAGCAAGCATTTTCTCTCCAGATTCAATAGCTTCTTCAATTGTTCCTTTGAGGTTGAAAGCAGATTCTGGCAAGTGATCCAATTCACCATCCATAATCATGTTAAAACCTTTGATCGTTTCTTTAATATCTACCAATACACCAGGAATCCCTGTAAACTGTTCAGCAACGTGGAACGGTTGTGACAAGAAACGTTGTACACGTCTTGCACGTCCTACGGCCATTTTATCTTCTTCAGATAGTTCTTCCATTCCTAGAATGGCGATAATATCTTGTAATTCTTTATAGCGTTGTAAAAGTTCTTTTACATTTTGCGCACAGTCATAATGCTCTTTACCTAAAATCTCAGCAGTAAGAATACGTGATGTCGAATCCAATGGATCAACAGCCGGATAAATTCCTAACTCAGCAATTTTACGCGACAATACGGTTGTAGCATCCAAGTGGGCAAACGTTGTTGCAGGAGCAGGATCCGTCAAGTCATCCGCAGGTACATAAACCGCTTGCACAGATGTAATAGAACCTCTTTTTGTTGAAGTAATACGCTCTTGCATGGCACCCATTTCAGTTGCCAATGTTGGTTGGTAACCTACCGCAGATGGCATACGACCTAATAAGGCAGATACTTCAGAACCAGCTTGTGTAAAACGGAAGATATTATCAACGAAGAAAAGTACGTCTTTTCCTTGTCCTTCACCAGCACCATCACGGAAATATTCAGCAATAGTCAATCCTGATAGAGCCACACGAGCACGAGCTCCTGGAGGTTCGTTCATTTGTCCAAAAACGAAAGTTGCTTTAGATTCTTTCATCACAGACATATCAACTTTAGATAGATCCCATCCGCCTTCTTCCATCGATTGCATGAAATCATCACCATATCTGATAATGCCAGACTCTAACATCTCTCTCAAAAGGTCATTTCCTTCACGAGTTCTTTCTCCAACTCCAGCAAATACTGAAAGTCCACCGTGACCTTTTGCAATATTGTTAATCAACTCCTGGATCAAAACCGTTTTACCAACACCAGCACCACCGAATAAACCAATTTTACCTCCTTTTGCATAAGGCTCAATTAAATCGATAACTTTAATACCTGTAAATAAAACTTCTGTGGAAGTGGATAGATCTTCAAATTTAGGTGCTTGTCTGTGGATAGGCAGCCCAGCGTTACCTGCTTTAGGCAAATTACCTAATCCATCAATAGCATCACCAATAACATTAAACAAACGTCCGTAAACATCATCGCCAATTGGCATTTGAATAGGATTACCAGTAGCAAGTACTTCAGTGCCTCTGCTCAATCCGTCAGAAGAATCCATCGCAATGGTACGAACCGTATCTTCACCGATATGAGATTGAACCTCTAATACCAATAAAGAACCGTCAGGTCTTTTAATTTCTAAAGAATCATAGATTTTTGGAAGCTCTGAACCCGCTTCAAACGCTACGTCGATAACTGGACCAACGATTTGTGCAACTTTACCTGTAACTTTTGACATTACTTATATGTTTAATGTTGAGTTGAATATAATACGAAAAAATCTTAACGCAATCAGGTCGAGTCTGACATTTTTCGCGCTGCAAAGATATATGTTTTTAATTAAAAAGGGAAGCGCTTTTGAGGCTTTTTTAAGCATAAAAAAACACCTTCTGTGGAAAGGTGTTTTAATATATAAATCTATGTCTTTTTTATCTGAAATCTTTGCTATAATTAGTGGGATACGTTCCGACATCTGCAGTGACGCCAGCAGCAATAAAATTAGAACCGTAGGTAGCATCAATTGCTTTTAAAAATTGATTTGCCATGACGGCATAGCCTCTTGAAGTTAAATGAATACCGTCTAAACTTATTAATCCACCTCGTGCTAGATCCGTGGTAAATATAAAGTCACCATCCGGAACACCAGACATAGAAGCTTGTTCCAATATGCCTTTAAAATCTACTAATGCTAAGCCTTTAGAGGAGGCAACGGTTGATATGGTTGTGTTATAAGCGTCAGTGGCGGTTTTTATCGCGCTTTGTTCTTGTGGGATCAAAACCCATTTGTCTTCTAATGGTAAAGTGACGCCTTCAACAGAAAATTGACCAGCCAAAGCTTGAGGTAAACCCTGAGCCATTAATGCTTGTACAGCCGCCATATTTACTGTTCCAATTACATTGCTACTTGGTAGAACCAATAGATCAGCAGACGTAGCTTGTCTGGCTTGACCATAAGTTACCGCTAAAAGATTGGCAACCATTGGAGCTGCCTGAGCAGGCAGACCGAATTGTGCAATAAATGCAGGAAATGTTGGACTTGCGTTTAAAGCTGAGGCCATTATAGATGAAATATTCGCAAGGCTTTCATCTTTAATAATTACTGCGCTTGCTTTAGATTCATTAAAAACAATGACTCGAGATGGATCCACCTGAGCAAAAATTTGATTTAAAGCCCCAAATATAGAGTTCAACATTGGGATTTGTGGCCCAAATGATGGGTTGGATGGATCTAATGGATTATGTGGTACGGTTGTAAAATGCGGTAAGCTAGTAATGTAAGGTACATTGGTAACCACACCTTTGGCGCCATTGGCCGTTAAAGCAGCTACTTGTCCCGAAAACACTTGGGCAAAAACATTTGGATCTGTAATGTCATTTCCACCGTAAGTAGCAGGATCAAGATTCCCAGTTTGATCGACGCCCGTTCCACCTGAAATGGCATAAGCTAAGACATCATTTCCTCCAACTTCGGAAAGTGTAAAAAATGTTGGATTTTGAGCAACTGCATCGCCAATGATTGTTGCATTCGCACCGGAAGCCATTCTTGCAAAATAGGGATTTGCTTTCCCAACTGGAACGCCCTGAAGATTCCCATATCCAGGAGCGACGAAATGGAAACTTTTAGCACCAGGAACTCCCATATTATTAAAAGGACCGGTGAGAGTGCTAGTAACTTCTGTAGTAGGAGTGGCATCAATCAATTGTGGTTTGCTTTCAGCAATGTTGAAAAACAATCTTTGATTAGCAATTTGGTTCCCACCGAAAAGTAGACCACCAATATTATCTTTCATCAATGGTTGGGTAAAAGAACCACCACCTACAGTGGCGAATTGTTCATTTAAAATATTTGGAAAAGAATTGGTCTGACTGGCCATAAACACGGCACCATCAGCATATCCTGCCGTAAAAGAAGCCCCGACAGCTACATATTTTGAAAAATCTACTGATCCCGCAATAAGCTCTGGTAATGGTTCGGGGGTTGGGTTATAATCATAGTCATCATCACTACATGCTGTAAAAACAACTAGGATAGTGGACAGCAGTAAATATTTTATATTTTTCATTGTTTAGTTTTTTTATAGGTTGTTGATTGTCCAGGACACATAATACATTGAACCAATAGAGCCCGTTCCAATAGCTGTGAAGTACTCTTTGCCTAAAACATTGGTTGCTCCCGCTTTAAAAGTTGACTTTAAAGATGGTACCGTAAAGTTTACTTGTGCATCCAATGAGTGAAATGCAGGAATGTCGCCATCACCAAAAGTGGCTTGCCAGTAGTATTTATCACTCCATCTCCAGGCCGTATTAAATCCGAAGTTTTTGAACAAATTTGCGTTACCAAAACTAACTTTTGCTTTGTGTTCTGGGGTGTTAAAACTTGTTTTAAAATCGGGAAAGGAGGCTTGATCAAAATCTTGTTTAGTGTAAGTATAACTTCCGCCTAAGTCAAAATTTCCGAGAACTTTAGTTTCTAAACCGATAGATCCTCCGTAAGAATTGACATCAGCTTTTGAATTGGTATACGTTTGGTATACTTGATAATCGCCATTACCAATTGCCGCTAAAGAAAGGGCATTGTCACCTACAGTTCCATAAAAAGGAGCGATTACAACTTCACCCGAAATGAAATCTTTGTATTTGTTGTAGTACACACTCATATCAACGATCACCCTATTAACCTTTCCTCTGTAGCCTACTTCTGCAGAAGTGATTTTTTCAGGTGTTACAAGAGCAGAATTTCCGATTTCTAAATCGGCGGGGTTCAAGGATTCCGCAAAAGCGGATACAGATGATGCTAAATAAGAATTTGTATATGCAGCTCCACCTGTTTGCGTTAGTTGAGCTGGCTGTCCATAGGCAACTTGACCGGCGGCGCTAATATCATAATTCCTAACATATCTGTCTAAGTTAGAAGGTGCTGATCCTACAAGAATTGCTCTACCCGCATCAAGGCCGATAAATAAATCTTGAGTGGCAGGGTTTCTGAAACCAGTTTGTACTGACGCTCTAATATTATGATTTGGATTTACTGTAAAACCTGCAGAAATTCTTGGAGATACAAATCCATCAAAAAATTCAGATTTGTCATATCGGGCAGATCCTGTTAATTTCAAACGCATTTCATTTCCGAGATCGAAGTCTTTTTGCATTTGTGTATAAACTCCAAATTCTGAGTACGGAATATTTCCATCATAATCTGTGTAAATAGTTCCCGAAGAATTTAGATCGTATTTTCTGTAAGATCCACCGACTTGAATATCAATGACGTCCCATAAGTGGCTGAAGTTGTAATTACCATCGGCATGTGAGTATTTAGACTGATCTTTAAATTGTGATCCGGTCGAAAAATTTGGATCCGCAATAATGGCATCAAAAGCAGATTTAAACTCAGGAGTTCCTGGTACCAATCTTCCAGTATCTGCAACATTTCTAGCTGCTGCGTGAGCCTGCGCATCAGTTCCACCGCCAAGAGTCGCACCGGCGTAGGTTTGAATGTAATCTCCAAACCATTCAGCGTCTGGTTTCCAAGCACGGTTAATGTTAATTCCCGTAAAAACCATATCATAAGAATCTCCAGCATTATCGGAAACTACATAACCTCTTAAAAAGAAGTTGTCATTTTTAATTTCAATTTTGTGTTGTTGCTGGGTAAAATTAGTGATGGCATATCGATTAGTTCCTTGGTAAATTGTAGATCCTGTACCAATTTTACCAACATACTGTATTTCAAAATCGTTAGCCCATGGTCTTAAATATAAGCCCCAGTCTGCCTTAATACTTTCTGCATTGTAATCCGTTAAATCACGTTCTTCATAACCCGTTCTGCTAACAACAACATCTGGTATAATTCCTAAACCTCCCGAAGCTGCTCTTATATTTGTCGATACTTCATCCCCATAAACATTATAACCATCATAATCAATACTGGCTCTGGTAGCACCACCACTTGGTTTTCCACCATAATTATTGGCGGTCCAGTCAGTTCCTTTTAACCACCCAAAATTCACTTTCGCGGCGAAGTAGTCATTGAATTTATAAGCCATTCTTAAGCCTGAATCTCTATAAGTATTGTCTCCACTTGCATCTTGTGAGGTAATGCCTTGTTTGTGATATCCGCTAATACCTTGAAAGTCGAAAGGGTTTTTACTACGCATAAAAAGAATTCCGTTAAATGCGTTCGCACCATATAAAGCAGATGCAGCTCCTGGTAATAACTCAACACTCAAAACATCGGTTTCATTCATACCTACTAAGTTTCCGATGGGGAAGTTCAACGCGGCAGAAGAATTGTCCATGCCATCCACCAACTGCATAAAACGCGTGTTGGCAAAAGTGGCAAATCCTCTTGTGTTAATGGACTTAAAAGTTAAACTGTTCGTATTGACATCAACACCTTTTAAGTTTTCCAGTCCATCATAAAATCCAGCGGAGGCGGTGTTTTTTATTTCCTTGAGACCAAATCTTTCAACCGTAACAGGCGATTCAAACACGCGTTCCGGGGTTCTTGACGCCGAGATAACTACTTCATCCAAAGAAGTCCCTTCAGTAAGTCTAAAGTCAACAGTTTGAATTGCTGTAGTCACTTGTTTTGTTACCGTCTCAAATCCGACACTACTTACTTGAATCGAAAAAGGCGGTGTTTGCGATACATTAAAAGTATAATTTCCGTCAAAGTCTGTGATTGTCCCAGTTGATGTGCCTACAATAATTACATTGGCACCTGGTAAAGGTTGGCCAGTAGCATCTGTTACGTGTCCTTTTACTGTGGTTTGCGCATAAGTAAGCGCAACACTAAGCAGCATCATAATCTTAAGTATTGTTTTCATTTTAGGGAGTTAGTTGATTTTGGATACCAATATAAATAATAAAATGATACTTTGAATTGTTTTTATATGAAATTATGCGTGCATAGTATTATTTAATAAAGAAATGATTGTTATTTTCGGAATTCCTTAAAAAAACAAGGCTAAAAGCTATAATTAAATAGCTTTTAGCCTTGTTTACACATATTTATTTCAGAATTGGTACTCTGAAAGATTGATTATTCTACCGTAACTGATTTAGCGAGATTTCGTGGTTGATCCACATTTCTCCCTAACATCACTGCAATATGATATGATAATAATTGCAAGGGAATCGTTGTTAATAATGGCGATAAATTCTCTAAAGTTTCGGGAACTTCAATGACATAATCTGCCAGTTCTCTAACGTGTTCATCACCTTCGGTTACAATGGCAATAATTTTTCCTTTTCGTGCTTTTATCTCCTGAATATTACTGACTATTTTTTCATAATGTCCTTTTTTCGTCGCGACTATTATGACCGGCATATTTTCATCAATGAGCGCAATAGGACCATGTTTCATTTCGGCAGCAGGATAGCCTTCCGCATGAATGTATGAGATTTCCTTAAGTTTTAGCGCGCCTTCTAAAGCGACAGGAAAGTTATAGCCTCGCCCTAAATAAAGCATATTAGGCGAGTCTTTAAAAGTTCTCGCGATCTCTTGGATATGTTTATCTGCTTTTAAAGCAGTTTTTACCTTTTCAGGGATAAGTTCAAGTTCTTGCAATTGTCTGCGGTAGTCGGTGCTAGACATAGTGCCTTTCGCTCGGGCTAAACGCAATGCTATTAAAGTTAAAACGGTAATTTGAGTGGTAAAAGCTTTAGTGGAAGCTACCCCAATTTCTGGACCTGCATGTGTGTAGGCGCCCGCATTTGTTTCTCTTGCAATTGACGAGCCAACCACATTACATACTCCAAATACAAAAGCACCTTTAGATTTGGCCAATTTAATAGCCGCTAAAGTATCTGCTGTTTCCCCGGATTGTGAAATTGAAATCACAACGTCTTTTTCGGTAATAACAGGATTTCTATATCTAAATTCTGAAGCATACTCAACTTCAACAGGAATTCTTGCTAGGTCTTCAAAAATATACTCGGCTACCAAACCTGCGTGCCATGAAGTTCCACAAGCTACAATAATAATACGATCCGCATTTAAAATACGCTTCATATTGTCTTCAACCCCCGCCATTTTTATGATGCCTTCATTGACTAATAAACGACCTCTGTAAGTGTCTTTTATTGCCAATGGTTGCTCGTAAATTTCTTTGAGCATAAAATGTTCGTAGCCGCCCTTTTCAATCTGCTCTAAATTGAGTTGCAGTTTTTGAATGTAAGGATTAACCAGAGTATCGTCTTGAATTTTTCTGATTTTGATGTCTTTATCTAATCTAATAATTGCCATTTCTTCATCTTCAAGATAAATAGCATTTTCAGTGTATTCAATGAAAGGAGAAGCATCACTAGCAATAAAAAACTCACCATCTCCGATGCCAATAGCCAATGGACTTCCTAATTTGGCCACAACAATCTCATTGGGTTTAGTTTTATCAAACACAGCAATGGCGTAAGCTCCGACAACCTGGTTGAGCGCTATTTGAACTGCTTTTCCGAGTTTGATGTTTTCATTGATCATGACATCTTCAATCAAATTGATCAATACTTCAGTATCCGTATCAGATTGAAAAGTATAGCCACGTTGAATAAGTTCTTTCTTTAACGTATCATAATTTTCAATGATGCCATTATGAATGATGGCCAGATTACCTGAATTTGAAAAATGCGGGTGCGAGTTCACATCATTGGGAACACCATGAGTGGCCCAACGCGTGTGTCCGATACCCAGTTTTCCACTGGTTGACATTTCTTTTTCTAAGCGCTCCTGCAAATCGGCCACCTTGCCTTTTGTTTTGCACATATTGAGGTCATTGCCATCGTATAAAGCAATACCGGCACTATCGTAGCCTCGGTATTCTAAACGTTGCAATCCCTTTAAAATAATCGGGTAGGCCTCTCTATGGCCAATGTATCCAACAATTCCACACATAATTAATTAGTTGTTTGGTTCAGTATAAAATATCTCCAAATATAATTTTTTTTCATCACCAATGGCCTTATTGCCATATAGAACTGTTCCTTTTGGAGAGAGTATGGAGCTGACAGGCACTGTTTTGATTGGACTGTTTTCAGACGACAGGATTGATTTTTGTGGAAGGGGAACGAGTGTTTTGCTATTGTTATCCAAAGCAGTTTCAGCGTTCACGTTTATAGACACTGCAATGCCTAAACTCACATTAGATGAATCCTTTGTTAAAAGATTCTTGATGTGTTCTGTGATTTTTATTTTGTATTTAACGCCTTGAGAATTCTTTTCTTTACCTACGCGTTGTAATTTTCCAAGATGGTTAATCCTAGAATCATTATCGTTGACCATATCTGCCGAATCAAAAGAGTAATCAGCTAAAGGAATTTTATTTTTTGCATCATAAATGTAGATTCGATCAGGTTCCTGACCTTGTGTAAGCGCTTGATCGACCCAAAAAATCAAATTGGCTTCATTGACCAATCTTTTGGCTTTTTTGAATTTTCCATTCTCTGTTTCAACAAAATCATTTTTGAATTCTTCAAATTCCGTAAGCGTACTCTCATCACTATCTAAGTCAGTACCACCAAAAAGTTTAATGACTGCCATCGAACCTTGACCGCCTTTAAGGTATAATTTCTCATCTCCCGTAATTGGATCACCGTCAGGAATTGGTAATACTAAATCATTATCAAAAAAGTTAATTTTATTATTTGAAAAACCCATTCTATATGAGCCTTCAACACGTTCGCCATCAGTTACAGTTGGAGGTGAGCTGTAATACAGCGTAATATTAGCATTGCCCGATCCTAAATCGAGGAGCATCATACTGCCATTATTATCGATGGCCTGAGCTTCAAAATAAAGACCTCTAAAGTAATTCTGAAAGTTATTATCATTGCTCAGTTCAGCTTCTCCGCCTTTAAGAATGATTTTGTTATTCCAGAATTCAGGAGCCATTTTAAATCGCATGGCAGGGGCTAAAAGCGTACTATCTTTGCCTTTTTTCAACTTGATTTGTTTGTTGCTTGGCGTGAACTGAGTAATATCCAGTAACTCAGTTCCTCGTAGGGAAGCCAACGGAATTTCACTTGATGCCGATAAAGAACGGTCAGAATAATACTTTTGAGGCATGTCAAATCCTGCTGAAGGATCAAAACTTCTCAGAAAATAAGTATTCTCATAAATTTTAAAGTTGATAGGATCGGAACCAAAAATGGAGTCTAACTTATACGAGGTTATTCCTTTTTCGATGCCTTTAGACTGGCTAAAATAAGGAATCGTTAATACTACAGAATCTAAAGTTGTTTCCGCAGGAAATTTTGGATTCATTGCGGTTGGCGACAACTGCGTTACAAAACTTGCAGTGGTATTGCCATAGACCAAGTCCTTGTAAACACCTAATAAATTAGAAGGTAAACCATTGGTTTGAACCGGACCTAACTTTTTGTTATAGGCAATAACCTCATACTGTTTGTCAGAAACTCCAAAATTGTTTTCTCCAATAATATCGGAGTCAAGAGATATAAAATCTTTGTCACATGCAACGACTACGGTCATCAATATAGCTAAGACAATTAGGTTTTTTGAGGCGGATTTTATTTTTTTCATTACTATCTTTAGATGGATTTAAAAGCAGATAAAACAGTCTTAGCTGGTTTAGTTCAATATTGTATTATTGTAAAAGTCACTATAAGGCTCAGCAAAGTCTTCTTGTGAAAAATAGTCTAGAACTGGTTTTTTAGAAGCTTCGATGTAATCTTCCAATTCTTTTGGAAGTTCAGCAGACCCTTTTATCAAGGCATCCGAGTAGTCAATAGCAACCTTCATTAAGTTAATGTAGCTTGGGTTTTCTAAAACCTTAATTGCGGACTCATCGATGTTATCGAATTTCACTTTGTTTATCATGCCCATATCTAACGTACCTTCAAAGCTTTGATTGTATATAGACGTTACAATTTTGCTATCCGTAAATAATGGCTCGTTTTTATAATATTCTTTAAGGTAGATTGGGAGCAAGGACGCTAACCAACCGTTGACGTGTATAACGTCCGGAGCCCAATTGAGTTTTTTTACGGTTTCAATAACACCTTTAGCAAAAAATATGGCGCGTTCGTCATTATCTGCATAAAGATTGCCATCTTCATCAGTCAATGTCGCTTTTCTCTTAAAGTATTCTTCATTATCAATAAAATAAACCTGAATTCTTTCTTTAGGAATCGAGGCTACTTTAATGACTAAGGGCATATCCAAGTCGTTGATGACCAAATTAATACCCGAAAGTCTTATTACTTCATGCAGTTGATGTCTACGTTCATTTATGTTTCCATACCTTGGCATGAATATTCGTATTTGCCCACCTTGTTTATTTACCATTCTTGGTGCTTCAAACGACATTGAAGAAATTTCAGTTTCAGGCAAATAAGGTACAACCTCGGAAGACACGTACAATATTCTCTTATCTTTCATAAATCACGTATTTAAAAAAATTATAAATTAAAACACGCAAAAGTACTAAATTTTATGCAGATTGTTTGTAAAATCTTAAGTTTGCACCTAGTTAATTTTTTGTTATAGGATGATAATCTGCCATAAAAAAGAAGATTTAAGACACGCTCTGGACGGGTTAGGTCTCGAAAATAAAACTCTTGGTTTTGTGCCCACTATGGGCGCATTACATGAAGGGCATTTATCGTTAATTCAGCAAGGTCTGCTGGAGAATGATAGGATGGTGGTCAGTATTTTTGTCAATCCAACGCAATTTGACAATAATACCGATCTGGAGAAATATCCAAGAAGCTTAGAGCATGACTTAGAATTATTGCTAACGCTTTCAAATGATATCATTGTTTATGCACCATCGGCTGATGATATTTATGAAGGTAAAATAACCTCTGAGAAATTTGACTTTGATGGTTTAGAGCATCAGATGGAAGGGAAATTCCGTAATGGTCATTTTGATGGGGTCGGCACTGTTGTAAAACGTTTATTCCAAATTGTAAAGCCAGATGTGGCGTATTTCGGAAAGAAGGATTTCCAGCAATTACGAATCATCGAAAAGTTGGTTGAAACGTATCATTTACCTGTAAAAGTTATAGGTTGTGAGATTTTTAGGGCTGAGGACGGGTTGGCTATGAGTTCAAGAAATGAACGTCTGTCCCAAGTTCAGCGGCAAGCCGTGCCATTTATATACGCCACACTAAAAGCTGCCAAAAAACGTTATGGCACAGATAGTGCTAATGACGTCAAGGAATGGGTTGAGAAACAGTTTGCCACTCAGGAATTGCTTGCCTTGGAATATTTTACCATTGCTGATGAGTTAACCCTAGAATCCACTGAAAAAAAATCAAAATTAAATTCATACCGAGCGTTTATTGCGGTGTTTGTTGGTGACATCAGACTTATTGATAATATAGCGCTAAATTAATTATCTTTGCCATATGCAAATACAAGTTGTAAAATCGAAAATTCACCGTGTCAAATGTACCGGGGCTGAACTACATTATATTGGAAGTATTACCATTGACGAAGATTTAATGGATGCCGCCAATATGATTCAAGGCGAAAAAGTACAAATTGTCAACAATGACAATGGCGAACGCTTGGATACCTATATCATTCCTGGTCCAAGAAATTCTGGCGAAATAACCCTTAACGGTGCCGCCGCAAGAAAAGTGGCAGTGGGCGATACTCTTATTTTGATTACCTATGCGTTTATGGATTTGGAAGAAGCCAGGACATTTAAACCTTCTTTGGTTTTTCCTGACGAAGCGACCAACTTACTTAAATAACATTGAACACCACAACTAAAAAAACCTTAAGAATCGCCTTGCCGGTTTTATTGGCCGCTTTTTTTGGTTGGTATACGTTTTCAAAATTACCCATTAATCAAATCATTCCTTATTTTAAGACGGCTAACTATGGCTGGATTGCTTTAGGAATGCTCTTTGGTTTGCTGAGCAATTTGTCAAGAGCCTACCGATGGAAATTTTTGATTGAGCCTATGGGTTATTCTTTGAGATTTCCCAATAGTATCATGGCAGTTTTCATTACTTATTTGGCTAATTATGGCATCCCTAGATCTGGGGAAGTGTTGCGGGCTGCGGTTTTGACCAATTACGAAGGTGTGCCCTTTCAAAAGTCATTTGGGACTATTATTGCCGAACGCATGGCCGATTTAGTGATCCTACTCAGCATTGTAGCAATTACCCTTTTAATCCAATTTGATTTTATATTTAATCTCTTAGAAAAATCCTTTCAGCCAAAAAAACTGATTCTTTTTGGAACAATCGGAGTTCTTTTTTGCATATCTTTTTTTTGGTATCTTAAAAAAAGCCAGTCTAAGATAGCTTTTAAAGTCAGGAATTTCGTCCGTGGTTTATTAGAGGGTATATTGAGTATCTTTAAAATGGAACACAAATGGGCATTCATTTTCCATACTTTATTCATTTGGTTAATGTATGTCATGATGTTTTTTGTCACTTCATTGGCTGTAGATGATTTGAAAGGAGTGTCCATTGGTGCTCTTTTAATAGCCTTCATTGCAGGTAGTTTTACCATTGCGGCCACTAATGGCGGCATTTTTGTCTATCCATTGGCCATTGGTGCTGCTTTTTCTCTTTTTGCTATCCCAGAAAATCCGAGCATTGCTTTTGGATGGATTATGTGGTCCTCCCAAACCTTAATGATTATTATTTTGGGGAGTCTTTCCTTCTTGTTTTTACCCATCTATAACCGTAAAAACAAGGGCTTTGACAAAGCGTAATGCTATGTTAAACATTTAAGAAGGCAGATAAAGGGACCGAATATTTTTTTACCTTGCCATAGCTAATTTAATTCTCTATCCCTATGCAAAAAATTACTCTACTTCTATTTTTTTTCTACACCATTTTCATGGATGCACAGGTTATCTATCAGCCTATTGAGTCCTTAAAATTAGGGGAAACGAGAGATCTTAAAATACAATTGCCCCGAAATTATAACCCAGAAGATAAAATTCAATACCCATTGGTCATTATCTTGGATGGCGATTATTTATTTGAACCTTTTGGGGGCAATATTGATTATCAGGCATATTGGGGAGAAATGCCTCAATGCATCGTTGTTGGAGTCAATCAAGGTGAAAGTCGAGAGAAAGACCTCTTTTATGACAAAGAAATCTATTTTCCTGCTCATGAAGGCGCTTCGTTTTTTGAGTTTATTGGGATGGAACTCATTCCTTTCATTGAAAGTAAATACAATGTTTCACAATTCAGAATTGTTGCCGGTCACGATTTGAGTGCGAATTTCATTAACTATTATTTGTTCAAGGATAATCCCATCTTCAGGGCATATATTTTGCTCAGTCCGGATTTAGCTCCGGAGATGGCTACGCGAATTCAAGACCGATTTTCTTCTTTGAAAACCGATACGTTCTACTATATAGCCACTGCCGAAAATGATATTGAATACTTAAAAGATAAAATTGTAAGCCATAATGCCCAATTAGAGGTTTTAACCAATCCCAAAGTGCATTATAGGTTTGACGATTTTAAAGATGCTGATCATTATTCATTGGTAGGTTTGGGCATTCCCAAAGCTTTAAATGAAATATTTTCTTTATACAAACCCATCAACAAAAAGGAATATACAGACCAGGTTTTAACCTTTGAAGAAGGACCATTTAAATATCTCGAAAAGAAGTATGATGACATAAAGTTATTCTATGGCTTTGAGAAAAAAGTGGTTGAAAATGATTTGAGGGCAGTGGCCGCCGCTGGTATCAAAAAGGACGACCGTAATGCGTTGAAAGATTTGTCAAAATTGGCACGAAAGGAATATCCAGAGTCCATGATAAGTGCTTATTATACGGGCATGTATTGGGAAAACGAAAACAACCTCAAAAAAGCACTTCACAGCTATCAATCTGGCTTGCTTTTAAAAACTTCTGATTTTATTGACAAGGACATCTTGTTGGATAAAATTTATACCATAAAGGACGAAAAATAGCAAGTTAGTGCAGTTCGTCGAATAAAAAGTACAGATTAACAGAATTTGTATATATTTACCATCCCAAACCTTAAACCTACTTTGCGATGAAAAAAGCCCTACTTTTTCTATTCATCTTGCTGTGCACTATTTCTACAAACGCACAGACTATCTACGAACATTTTGAATCCCGAAAATTAAATTCCACCAGAGAGATAAAAATAAGTCTTCCTCAGAACTACGATGCCGAATCTACTTTGAAGTATCCCGTAATTTTGGTTTTTGATGGCGATTATTTGTTTGAACCTGTTGTTGGACAAATAGCTTTTCAAACTTATTTTGATAAAATGCCAGAAGCCATCGTGGTAGGAGTTCTCCAAGGGAAAGATCGTTTTTATGACAGTTATCATGATGAAGTTTCAGGATTGCCCATAAAATCCGGTGCACGTTTTTATGAATTTATCAGTACAGAGTTAATCCCTTATATTGATCGCAATTATAAGACCAGTAAATTTAAAGTGGCGGTTGGTCACGATCTTATGGCCAACTTTATGAATGCTTTCTTGTTAAAAGATGATCCGTTGTTTAAAGCCTATGTTAATTTAAGCCCTGAATTTATAGGGCAAATGGATGACAATATTATTAAAAGATTGACTTGGTTAAAAGACGACATTTTTTATTATATGGCTACTAGTGAGGATGACATGGTGCCACTTCGCAATGGGATTCTGGACGCCAACCAAAAATTAGGACAATTGGATAATAGGGCCTTAAAATACTATTTTGACGACTTTAAGGGAGACTCCCATTATACTTTGGTAACGGGAGCATTATCCCAAGCTCTGGATAAAATATTTGAGTTGTATAAACCAATTAGCGATAGGGAGTTCAAAGAAGATATTCTTACGTATGAAGGTACTTTAGATACGTATATCAGTAAGCGTTATAAAAGAATCGAGGATTTATTTGGCATCCAAAAGCCTATTTCTGAAGAAGAATTTGAGAAAGTAATAAAAGCTGCTGAACAGCGGAATGACGTTGCATCTCTTGAAAAAATCGGAAAATTGGCCAACAAACAAGATCCTACGACATCTTATGGTACTTATTATATGGCACTTCATGCTGAAAGAATAGGGAAAACTAAACGCGCTAGAAAACTATATGAATCTGCATTGGATTTAGAATCTACGCCACATGTTAACAAAGATTTGATTCTTTTAAAAGTTGAAAGTCTTGACTATGCTGCCGATTATAAGGAAAAGAATATTGAAGATCAATAACATCTCAATTAAGATTCATAATAAGATTTGTTACCGTAATTAGTTTTATTTTAGCTCAAATTTTGAAGGATGGCTAAATTAAAAACAACTTTTTTCTGTCAAAATTGTGGCAGTCAATATTCTAAATGGCAGGGGCAATGTACGGCCTGTAAAGAGTGGAATACTATTGTTGAGGAAGTGATCCAAAAAGAAGAGAAATCGAGCTGGAAAACCCCAACTTCAACCGTAAAACGTGCGTCACAACCTTTGCGCATTAATGACATTGACGTGTCCCAAGAGGCGCGTATGAATACTGAAGATCAAGAATTCAATCGAGTGCTTGGCGGCGGTATTGTTCCGGGATCGTTGATTTTATTGGGAGGCGAGCCAGGCATTGGAAAGAGTACACTTTTACTTCAAATTTCACTAAAATTACCTTATAAAACGCTTTATGTTTC
Source organism: Flavobacteriales bacterium (assembly GCA_038243395.1). GTDB lineage: Bacteria > Bacteroidota > Bacteroidia > Flavobacteriales > Flavobacteriaceae > Gelidibacter. The sequence goes on from JBBSRC010000003.1 coordinate 62,493, forward strand.
CGGTGAAGAAAGCCAGCAACAAATCAAAATGCGGGCCGAACGCATTAATCCGACCAGTGCGAACTGTTATATCCTAACCGAAACAAAAACCCAAAATATCTTCAAGCAAATTGAAGTTTTGGAGCCCGATATTGTGGTAATTGATTCCATTCAAACTTTACATAGTGATTATATCGAATCGTCTTCTGGGAGCATTTCGCAAATTAAGGAATGCACCACAGAACTTATAAAATTCGCGAAAGAAACAGGAACACCAGTCATTTTGATTGGTCATATTACAAAAGATGGTAATATTGCTGGGCCCAAAATATTGGAGCATATGGTCGATACCGTGTTGCAATTTGAAGGCGACCGCAATCACGTGTTCCGAATTTTAAGAGCCCAAAAAAATCGATTCGGTTCTACCAATGAATTGGGCATTTACGAGATGCAAGGTTCAGGATTACGTGAAGTTTCAAATCCGTCTGAAATATTGATATCCAAAAAAGACGAAGAACTTTCGGGGAATGCCGTGGCATCAACCTTAGAAGGCATGCGTCCGTTGATGATTGAGGTACAGGCTTTAGTAAGTACCGCAGTCTATGGAACCCCGCAGCGTTCTGCCACCGGGTTTAATGCCAAACGATTAAACATGCTGTTGGCGGTATTAGAAAAGCGTGCCGGATTTAGATTGGGTGCCAAAGATGTATTCTTGAATATAACAGGCGGTATATCTGTGGATGATCCTGCAATTGATTTAGCGGTTGTAGCTTCTGTATTGTCATCAAATGAAGATGTAGCGATTCCTAAAGATTACTGTTTTGCCGCTGAAGTTGGCCTTTCTGGAGAAATCAGACCTGTGCAACGCATCGAACAACGCATTTTAGAAGCTGAAAAATTAGGGTTTTCAACTATATTCGTATCTAAATACAATAAAATTGCACTTAAAAATACCGTAATCAAAATCCAATTGATTTCTAAAATTGAGGATTTAGTAAGTTTCCTGGTTTAGTTAAATGCATCAATTAAAAAAAAAATAAAGTTATCGTCATATTATCAACTAATGAACGCTTATCTTATTAGGCTTTACTATATAGCGAACTTTAAACAGTTTAAAAATATAAAATAATCCATAAATGAAAACAAAAACCTTCCTAATCCTATTTGCCCTAAGTTTATTCGTTTCCTGCGGTCCAAAGCCTAGTAAATCAACTGGGGTTATATCCAAAGAAATCAATGCTTACACTTCAGAAGTTGACGCCATGTCAAATTTAAAAGAAGAAATAATCGAAGGCGCCTTAGCCGACGCTGAAGGTTTCAAAGATATCGGAAAATTTAAATACACGGTCTATTTTGATGCTCAGACCAAAACGCTATTCAAAATCAAAAATGTCGAAATGACTAACAAATCCATTTCAGAAACATACTATTTTAAGGATGGCAATTTGGTTTTAATCGATACCCATTTGGAAGAAACTACCAATAAAATGTATGTTCATAAAAATAAAGTTTTAACCGAAACAGAAATGGATGCTACCACGCAAAAAACGCTTCTGGAAAAAGCTAAACGCTTTCAAAAAGCATTTCAGAAGGAGCATTAATACGCCGCTTTTGATCGTGTTTTATAATCATAAAAAACGAGGCAGAATTTAACCTTTCGTCCCTCGTATCGGCCAGCCCTCATTTTAGTAAATTTTGGTCTTCTAATTTATCAAAAATCATTAATTTCGCACTTCGATAAGAATTAAGGAAATAATGAGCAGTAAATTCACTGAATATAAAGGACTTGACTTGCCAAAAGTTGCTGAGGAAATCGGTAATTATTGGAAAGAAAACAACATTTTTGATAAAAGCGTTACCACACGAGAAGGTAGCACACCCTTTGTGTTTTTCGAAGGGCCACCTTCCGCAAATGGATTACCAGGAGTTCACCACGTTTTGGCACGTGCCATAAAAGATATTTTTCCGCGTTACAAAACCATGAAAGGGTTTCAAGTAAAACGTAAAGCTGGTTGGGATACACACGGATTGCCAATTGAACTTGGTGTGGAAAAAGAACTCGGGATCACGAAAGAGAACATCGGAAAAACCATTTCTGTTGAAGATTATAACGCAGCCTGCCGAACGGCAGTTATGCGGTATACAGATGCATGGAATGAACTTACCGAAAAAATGGGTTATTGGGTGGATATGGAAGATCCGTATATTACCTATGAGCCGAAATATATGGAAAGCGTTTGGTGGTTGTTAAAGGAAATCTATAACAAAAACCTGATGTATAAAGGTTATACCATTCAACCTTATTCTCCAAAAGCGGGCACAGGCTTAAGTTCTCATGAATTGAATCAACCCGGAACTTATCAAGATGTAACGGATACGACAGTTGTTGCGCAATTTAAGGCCAACGCAGATTCGCTTCCAGATTTCTTACAAGATGAAGGCGATATTTACTTTTTAGCCTGGACGACGACCCCATGGACATTGCCCAGTAATACAGCGCTTACGGTTGGACCAAAAATTGATTACGTATTGGTGGAAACCTACAATCAATATACGTTTGAACCTTTAAACGTGATTTTAGCAAAGCCTTTGGTTAATAATCAATTTGATGGAAAATTCAAAAGGGTTGAATCCAAACCTGAATTATTAGAATACACTTCAGGCCATAACCTGCCTGCCGGCAAGGCGGGAAAAATCCCTTATTTCGTCGTCAAAGAATTCAAAGGAAAAGATTTAGTAGGGATAACCTACGAGCAATTATTGCCGTATGCACTTCCAAATGATTTTCCAGAAAATGCTTTTAGAGTTATTTCAGGAGATTTCGTAACTACTGAAGATGGTACAGGAATCGTCCACACTGCGCCGACTTTTGGTGCCGATGATGCCTTGGTAGCTAAACAGGCTGTTCCTGAAATCCCGCCGCTGTTGGTAATGGATGAAAACGGAAACTTAGTACCACTTGTGGACTTGCAAGGACGTTTTAGAAAAGAGGTTAAAGATGAGCTTTTTGGTTTTGCTGGCGAATATGTGAAATCTGAATATTTAGCGGATGATGAATTGGTCACTGAATACGAGAAACAAAAAGAAAGTCTGAAATCTGTGATCTCTAACCTTAAAGAATATTTAAGTGTAGATGAACGCTTGGCACTCAAATTAAAGAATGAAAATAAGGCCTTTAAGGTCGAGAAATATAAACATAGCTATCCCAATTGCTGGCGTACTGACAAACCAATCTTATATTATCCTTTAGATTCTTGGTTCATTAAAGTCACGGATGTCAAGGACCGAATGGTGGAACTAAATGACACCATCAACTGGAAACCAAAATCTACGGGAACTGGTCGTTTTGGAAATTGGCTGACTAATGCGAATGATTGGAATTTATCGCGGTCACGGTATTGGGGGATTCCATTGCCAATTTGGAGAACTGAAGATGGCAAGGAAGAAATCTGCATTGGATCTGTTGAAGAATTAAAGACAGAGATGCAAAAATCGGTAGAGAAAGGGCATATGCCATCTGATATTTTTTCGGAATTTGAAGTTGGCGACAACTCCGAAGAAAACTACGCCAAAATAGATTTACATAAAAATATCGTTGATGAAATTGTACTAGTCTCTCCTTCAGGAAAACCAATGATGCGCGAAGCTGACTTGATTGACGTTTGGTTTGATTCAGGCGCGATGCCTTATGCGCAATGGCATTATCCTTTTGAGAATGCTGACCTCATTGATAAAAAAAGGGCCTTTCCCGCCGATTTCATCGCCGAAGGTGTCGATCAAACGCGTGGCTGGTTTTACACATTACACGCTATTTCAACCATGGTCTTTGATTCGGTAGCGTATAAAAATGTCGTTTCCAACGGTTTAGTTCTCGATAAAAACGGACATAAAATGTCCAAACGTTTAGGGAATGCGGCGGATCCTTTTAAAACTTTAGACACCTATGGTGCGGATGCCACGCGCTGGTATATGATTTCAAATGCCAATCCATGGGACAACTTGAAATTTGACTTGGAAGGCATTGAAGAGGTAAAACGTAAGTTCTTCGGAACCCTTTACAATACCTATACGTTTTTCACATTGTACACCAATTTAGATAATTTCAATTATTCTGAAGCTGAAATAACTTTGGAAAACCGTCCGGAGATTGACCGTTGGATTTTATCGGAATTGCATACTTTGATTAAAAAAGTGGATGATTATTATGCTGATTATGAACCTACGAAAGCTGCGCGTGCTATTTCAGATTTCACACAGGATTATTTGAGCAATTGGTATGTGCGTTTGAGCAGAAGACGTTTCTGGAAAGGCGATTATCAGCAAGATAAAGTTTCAGCCTACCAAACCTTATACACCTGTATGTTGACCATAGCTAAATTGGGAGCTCCAATTGCACCGTTCTATATGGATAAGCTGTATCTCGATTTAAATGCCGTTACCAAAAAGGAAACTTTTGAAAGTGTGCATTTATCAGACTTTCCTGTGTATGATGAAATGTATGTTGATAAGGAATTGGAACGTAAAATGGAAGCCGCACAAACCATCTCTTCATTAGTATTATCATTAAGAGCTAAAGAGAAGATAAAAGTGCGTCAGCCGCTTCAAAAGATTATGATTCCTATTTCAAGTGAAGCTCAAAAAATGGAGATCTTAGCCGTGGCCGATTTGATAAAATCTGAAGTTAATGTCAAAGATATTCAGGTATTGGAAGATGCTTCAGATATCTTGGTAAAGCAGATAAAACCTAACTTTAAAGTCCTTGGACCTCGCTTTGGACAAGACATGAAAGCAGTCGCTCAAGCAATTGGAGGTTTTGATGCCAAGAATATCAAGGAAATTGAACAAAACGGCACTTTAGATATAGAAGTTAATGGAAAAAGTATTACTTTGGAACTTTCTGATGTGGAAATTACATCCCAAGATATTGAAGGGTGGCTTGTTGCAAGTTCAGGGCCTTTAACAGTAGCTTTAGACGTGACTATTACAGATGAATTGAAAAAAGAAGGTATCGCAAGAGAATTGGTAAACCGTATTCAAAATTTAAGAAAGGATTCGGGTTATGAGCTTACTGATAGAATTGTGGTACACTTTCAAAAAGATGAACATATTATTAACGCGATAAACAAAAACTTAGATTACATAAAAACCGAAACCTTAACCGAAGAACTAGAAATTTTGGAACATTTAGAGGATGGGATTGAAATTGATTTTGATGATGTAAATACCAAGTTGTTTATAAAAAAATTTTAAAATTATGACCCAAGACACAAACATTCGATATGCTGACAGAGATTTAGCAGAATTTAAAGAGCTGATACAAGAAAAAATTAGAAAAGCAATTCATGATTTAGACCTCATAAAGAGTGCGTATATGAATGACCTTAATAATGGTACCGATGATACATCGCCTACTTTTAAGGCTTTTGAAGAAGGCAGTGAAACCATGAGTAAGGAAGCGAACTCGCAATTGGCAATTCGTCAAGAAAAATTTATTAGAGATCTTAGAAACGCTTTAATACGCATTGAAAACAAAACTTTTGGAGTTTGTAGAGTGACTGGAAAATTAATTGGAAAAGAACGCTTAAAACTTGTTCCTCATGCGACTTTGAGCATTGAGGCTAAAAATATGCAATAGTAACAAAAATTCATTTTTCCATTGACGTTGTCGAAGCACTTGCACAAAGTTTGTCAAAACACTTGTACTGAATTTATCAAAGTAAAAAAAAGAATCAAAGATTAAGCATTGCTCATCTTTATCACTAGAATTGAGATTGCGATTATAAAAGAACACTTCAACTTTAGAAGTGTTTTTTTTATTGGTTGCGTCTTTAATAATGAATCTCGGTTTTCAGTATTATTTTTACTTTTAAATAGATTTAAATAAGTGCCATTAGAAAAAGAATTTCAATTATAACCTCATTAAAAAAGATTCCCCATTGCGCGGGAAATGTTATGTCATTAAAAAACGCAACCATTTTGATCATCATCATCTTGTTGATTGACCAGATCAGTAAGTTTTACATTAAAACTCAATTTTCCTTACATCACCGAATTGAGGTTTTCAACTGGTTTCAAATCTTGTTTGTAGAGAATGATGGGATGGCTTGGGGCACAAAACTGAGCGATTTTATAACGGGAATCTCGGATCGAACTGCAAAATTAGCACTTACTATTTTCCGTATCGTTGCGGTAATTGGAATTGGTTATTGGTTAGTGACGTCTGTGAGGAATCACGGCCCTAAAATTCTCGTTGTGGCTATTGCCTTGATCTTTTCTGGAGCCATGGGTAATATTATTGACTCCGTATTTTATGGTGTTTTATTCACTGACAGCCATAGTCAGGTAGCCACGTTCCTGCCGGAAGTAGGTTATGATAGTGTATTTCATGGGAAGGTTGTGGATATGCTGCACTTTCCAATTTGGAAAGGTGTTTTGCCAGAATGGATCCCTTTTTTTGGAGGAGATTATTTTACATTTTTTGAACCTGTTTTCAATGTGGCCGATATGGCTATAAGTACAGGTATTGGTCTGTTAATCGTATTCAACAAAAAAGCATTCCATGAGAATGAAGTGGCTATTGCCAAAAATGTTCATGTGGAAAGAGAAATGGACTAAGCGGTTTTTTTGAAAATGTTTTCCAATTCCTGGATGTGTGCCGGTTTAATTAAATAATCTTCTATGTTCGATAAAGATTTGGCACGATTGATATCTGCTGGATCGATTGAAGAGCTTACAATATAGAGTGTTATTGTCTTGTTGAATTGATTCTCAATTTTTGTAAAGCGCTCAATAAATTCCCATCCATCCATTACCGGCATATTGAGGTCTATAAAAATGATATCTGGAATTTTATCCGCGTTCATATTTTGCAACAAGGCTTCAAAATAATCAATGCTCTGTTTTCCATCATTGAATACAAGGAGGTTGTCGCACAGTTTTCGAGTCAAAATAATTTTTTTGAGCAGGTTTACATAAAGTTTGTCATCATCAATGATACAGGCGAGGGGCGTTGTTTTCATTATTTTTAAAATTGTATTTTGAATGTCGTTCCGTGGTCGAGGATACTTTCTACGAATATTTCCCCATCCAAGGATTCTATTTGGTTTTTTGTGATGAACAATCCAATGCCTACAGCATCTGAATTGCGGTGGAACGTTTTATACATTCCGAAGAGATTTGTACCGTGTTTTTCGAGGTCAATTCCCATTCCGTTATCACTAATCTCAAGAACAGTTTTATCATCGGCAATATAGGTCCGTATTGCTATGATGGCGGTTCTATCTTGTTGACTGTATTTAATGCCATTGGTAATCAAATTTAAAAGAATACTTTCCAAATAAGCAGGAATGTAATTAATGCTTTTCACTCGCTCAAAATCCGAATGAATGGTCACGTCATGTTTAACGATAAGGCTAATGATTGATTTGAGAACCAGATCCAATGCATCTTGAAAATTCACATGGACCTTGTTTTGGTCGGTTTGGGTTTGAATAGTCACGACGTCATTAAGATGTTCGATGGTTGAATTTAGACTTTCTGAAATGTCTTTGATGCTCGCTAGAAGTTCTATTTTTTCAGTTTCATCAGTTGTTTCTTCCATCAAATCCATAATGAGCGAAAGATTGCTGGTATGTGATCTCAAATTATGTGAAACGATATGAGCGAAATTGAAAAGTCTTTTATTCTGCGACGAAATAATTTCCGCCGTTTTCTGCAGGCTTAATTCTTTGAGTTTTTTATCATCAATATCCTGAAAAACACCACGGACACCTGTAATTTCCTGAAGGTCATTATAAACGGGTTTGCCAATAGCCTTTACCCAAAATTCACGTTTGTTGGCAGTGAGCGTTTTTATTTCTGTGGTAAAAGATTTGCCATATGCTAAACATTGATGAAACAACTTATTAGCCAGCTCAAAATGATCTTTTGCAATATAGCTACCAGCATATTTAAAGGACGGCACGTAATCTTCTGGATATTCAAATATTCGTCGGGTCTCTTGATCCCAATAGGTCCGTTTTTGAATAGAATCGACGTACCAACTTCCCGTAGAGTTCATTTCGGCAGTTTCGCGATAAAAAAAGTTATTATCATTTACCCCCATCTTCATGTTTGTTTTAACCGGAATAAAGGAAATTATCTTTGAATTGGAATTCCCGTTATTTTGGGCCGATTTAAGAGCTGACTTACATTTGAATTCCTTCAAAACCCCATTTTTGCATCTGAGTGTTAGTGTTTGCTCAAAATCTTCGCCATCATTCAACAAACAAAAATAGTTGTTCCTAAAAATGTCACGTTGTCCCGCTTCCAATACCGTGTAGAGGAAATAATTTAAATCGATAGGCACGTCCTCGATAGAACATCCAATGATATCTAAAAATGAATCGGACCAGCTTATTTGATTGTCATTTATTTTCCAATAGCCTGCACTAGGGTCTTGAATGACATCATGGAATAATTGCTCTTTTTGCATTGTAAATTAGGTAGGTGGGAAAATCCAAAACCAAAAGTAGTGATTTTTTACAAGTAAACGCTTAAAACTGCGTTTTATCGATTTACTTAAAAACGATACGATTTTTTCGGAGTCACACAGTAATCCAATGCTATATCAGTCGAGTAAATATCTTTAATTTTATCTTCAGCTTCAAAAAAGGAAAGTCCGACTTTTATGGTTCCCGGCTTGCATTCAGACAAGAACTTATCATAAAAACCTTTCCCATAGCCAATGCGATGCCCTTGTTGGTCAAATGCCAATAATGGCACAAAAACAACCTCTATTTTATCAGCGTTAATTTCAATACCATCAACAGGCTCAGGAATGTTCCAGATGTTTTTCTTGATGACGGTAGTGTCCAATAAAAGATAATGGGTCATTCCCAAATTTTCAAAATCACTTTTGGAAATCACAATGTTTTTGTCTTTGCCAGATAGAATGTTGAGGATATAGTCTGTGTTCACTTCTTTGTGTTCCGTAATACTCAAAAAGATATGGTAAAAGGAAGCATCCCAAATAGGTAATTTTAGCAATTGGTTTGAAATATCTAAACTATAGACTTCCATCGCTTCAGGCGAGAGCTCCTGTCGTTTCTGTTTGTAGAGTCGTCTTAATTCTGATTTAGTCATGAATGTTTCCTATACTTTAACCTCCTTGGTAATATGAAATAACGCATCACCTTGATAAACTAAGGAAGCCTCATTCACATTAAGAATATACCCTTCAATGGTTGATTTTACTTCGTGATAAATTTTACCGTAAGGATCTGTAATCTGCCCCAAAACATCATCAATATTCACCTTGTCATTAACGTTTACGATAGATTTAAACATGCCCGATTGTCTTGCTCTTATCCATCGGCTATCAAGTATAAATACGGTAGGTAATTTAGGTTTTGAAGTTTTAATGCGGTGGTGCAACATATCATAATGAGCCAAAATACGTTTTACGCCTTCTACACCAACCTTCGAAATAGTATTATCTACATAAAACGATTTTCCGCCTTCATAAAGTAAAATAGGTTTGCCCAATTGAAAACAAGCGTTTCTAAAAGATTTAGCAATATGATTGGAATAGAGAACAAAAGGAGGACCAAAAATTTGAGCCAATTCATCCAACTCTGGATGATCTTTAACAATCCGTATTTGGGCTGCATTGAACCGGCTGGCACCTCCGGTATGGAAATCGATTATCAAGTCCACATCCGGAATAATCTCGTGCATGAGTCGGTTGGCCACTCTACTTGCCAAAGACCCATTGGCCGATCCTGGAAACATTCGGTTGAGGTCACGTCCATCAGGAAATGCGCGATTGCTATTCAAAAACCCAAAAATATTCAAAATGGGCATGCATATAATAGTACCTCGTTTTGGACGGTTAATTTTTCTTGATATAAGTTGACGGACGATATCTACCCCATTAATTTCATCGCCATGGATGCCCGCAGTAAATAAAATAGTGGGTCCAGGAATTTTGGCACGTTCGATAATAATAGGGATTTCAATTTTTGTACCCGTATGTAGTTTGGCAATGTTAAAATTAATTTCGCGTGATGCCCCCAAAGGAACCTCTTCTCCTAAAATAGTAATGTTGTTTGTATTAAATTCTGACATGAATGGGATTAAACGTTACGCTCAATATATCTAATGATACTTTTGGCAATGTCTTTTTTGGTAGCGGCTTCAATACCTTCAAGACCAGGCGAAGAGTTAACTTCTAAAATTAACGGGCCACGTGAGGATTGTAGCATATCCACTCCACAGACACCTAAGCCTAGAACTTTGGCGGCTTTTAAAGCAGCATTTTCTTCCTCATCGGTAAGTTGGATGATTTCTGCTGTACCACCTCTATGAAGGTTGGATCGGAACTCACCTTCCTTGCCTTGACGTTTCATAGCACCTACAATATTGCCGTCCACGATGAAAGCTCGAATATCTGCACCTTTGGCTTCTTTGATAAATTCCTGAATAATCACACGCGCTTGTAAGCCATGGAAAGCTTCAATGACAGATTCTGCTGCATTGTTGGTTTCAGCCAAAACAACACCCAAACCTTGGGTACCTTCTAAAAGCTTGATGACTAATGGGGCGCCTCCTACTGAAGCAATAACTTCTGAAGCATCTTTAGTGTAATTTGAAAACACCGTTTTTGGCATTCCCAAACCTGCTCGAGAAAGTACTTGAAGACTTCTCAGTTTATCCCGAGATCTTACCAAAGCCTGAGATTCCACCACTGAAAAGACCTTCATCATTTCAAACTGTCTGACTACTGCAGTGCCATAAAAGGTAACCGAAGCACCAATACGAGGAATTATAGCATCAATATTTTCTAAAAGACGGCCTTTATATAAAATGGCAGGATTCTTTTTTTCAATAATAATATCACATTTTAAAGGATCTAACACTTCACAATGGTGCTTGCGTTGTCTTGCAACTTCTACGAGGCGTTTCGTAGAATATAAATTTGGGTTTCTGGATAAAATAATGATGTTCATTGAGCTCGTTTTGCTTTAAAATTTGGATATATAAGAATTAAATTTATGGGTAAAAGTATTTACCGTGTGCTTATTTGTTTTTGTTGTTATAAGATAAGTCTTTTTGAGTGACATCTACGATGAACTTTTTAGATATAAATTTTCTACCTATTAAAACGGGAAATCTCATGTCTTCACGCGTACTTAAAGTAAGGGATATATTATATTTTTTCTCAAATAAGATAATGTGTGTTTTAATCTTGTATCGTTTCTCGACAATTCCATTGCTGCTTTTAACTTTTGCAAAGGTATAATCTTTAAATCTAAATTCCTTTCCATTATAAAGTGGATGATCTTGGTCATAAAACAAACAAACTAACTCATCGTTATCAATCAAAACTTTATGACAGTGCATCGATGAGGTGTACGCACCAGTATCTATTTTGATGTCAATATCAAAAATATCAAGCATCGGGAAATCAGCCTTATCAATTCTGCCAATATTTATTTTGGGCATGTTTATTAATTCAAATTGGTTCGCAAGGTAATAAAAAAAGAGAATTTTATAGAAAGTCTTAAATTGCTTTCTATAGAAAAGTTTTTAAGATATAGTATCTTTGGGCTATGAGTAAGCCTACTTTAGAAATTCAACTACAAACATTGCCTCATCAGCCTGGAGTGTATCAATATTTTGACGCTGATGATAAGATTTTATATGTTGGAAAAGCTAAAGATCTAAAAAAACGAGTCAGTTCTTATTTTACAAAAAAACATGAACACGGCAGGACTCGCGTGATGGTCCGAAAGATTGTTACCATCAGGCACATAGTTGTTGAGACTGAAACGGATGCCCTTTTATTGGAAAACAATCTGATAAAAACTTATCAGCCTCGCTACAATATCTTATTAAAAGATGATAAATCCTATCCGTGGATTTGCATCAAAAACGAAAAATTCCCGAAGGTATTTTCTACACGTCGTGTGATTAAAGATGGATCTGAATATTATGGACCATATACCAGCATGAAAACGGTACATACACTTTTAGATTTGATTCGGGGTCTTTATCCGATGCGCACCTGTTCTTTAGATTTATCTCCAGAAAAAATTAAGGCGGGCAAATATAGAGTGTGTTTAGAATATCATTTGGGCAATTGCAAAGGGCCTTGTGAAGGCTTGCAAACTGAAGCGTCGTATGAGTCACAAGTAGATGCCATTCGAGCCATTTTAAAAGGGAACTTTAAAGCATCTTTACACCAATTTAAAGAGCAAATGAAGGAACACGCTGAAGCTTTGGAGTTTGAAGATGCCCAACGCATTAAGGAGAAAATTATTATTCTTGAGAATTATCAATCTAAATCCACAATAGTCAACCCGAAAATCAGCAATGTGGATGTGTTTTCAATCATTTCTGATGAAGGCTTTGGCTATGTCAACTTTTTACAACTGTCTTTCGGATCCATCATTCGCAGTCATACTTTGGAAATCAGAAAAAAACTTGCTGAGAGCGATGAAGAGTTATTGTCTTTGGCGATTACTGAAATTCGGCAACGCTTTCATTCTTTATCTAATGAGATCTATGTGCCTTTTGAGTTAGATATGGGAGAAGATATTAAAGTTACCGTACCTAAACTTGGAGATAAAAAACGAATTCTCGACCTGTCAGAACGGAATGCAAAATACTACCGCATGGAGCGTTTCAAACAAGCAAAAATCGTAGATCCTGACCGGCACGCCAATAGGATCATGGCCCAAATGAAGGTCGATTTACGACTTAAGGAAGAACCCCGTCATATTGAGTGTTTCGATAACTCCAATATTCAAGGTACAAATCCGGTGGCGGCCTGTGTCGTATTTAAAAACGGGAAACCGAGCAAAAAGGATTACCGTCATTTTAATATCAAAACCGTTGAGGGACCAGACGATTTTGCTTCAATGGAAGAAGTAGTGTTCAGGCGCTACAAACGGTTGTTGGAAGAAGAGCAAGACTTGCCTCAACTCATAATTATTGACGGAGGTAAAGGACAATTATCCGCCGCTTTAAAAAGCTTGGAACTCTTGAATTTAAGAGGGAAAATCGCAATTATTAGTATTGCTGAACGGTTGGAAGAGTTATTCTATCCAGATGATCCAATTCCATTATATTTAGATAAAAAAAGCGAGACTTTAAAAATCATTCAACAACTGCGTAACGAAGCACACCGTTTTGGTATCGAGCATCACCGCAACCGACGAAGCAAAAGTGCTTTAACTACTGAACTGGATTTGATACCAGGTATCGGCGAGCAGTCCATAGTCGAGTTGATGAAGCAATTTAAAACCGTAAAAAGAATTAGCATAGCGAGTTTAGAAGAGTTGGAACCTGTTATAGGCGCATCAAGAGCAAAAAAAATTCTTGATTTTTATAAAAAATAAAACATCGATTACAGAAAATAATTATTGTAAGTCATGATTGCAAGTTGAAAAATAGCACGAATTGAAGATTAAAATCTACATTACCTTCCTTTTGATATGCACTTCCTTTTTGATGGGAGCACAGGACCGTATTCACCAAAAACAGCAAAAAACACCTAAAGTTGGTTTGGTTTTAAGTGGCGGGGGCGCTAAAGGTTTTGCACATATTGGTGTTTTAAAAGTGATTGACAGTCTCGATGTTAAGATCGATTATATCGCGGGTACGAGCATGGGCGCTATAATTGGATCGTTGTATGCTTCGGGATATTCTGGGAAGCAATTGGATTCGATCTTTAGAGCGGTTAATTTTGAAGATATCATTAATGACAACTTGCCAAGATCTGCGAAAACGTTTTACGAACGCGACAATTCGGAAAAGTACGCGGTGACCTTGCCTTTTACAAACTTTAAAATCAATCTGCCTTCGGCCTTGTCGCGGGGCCAGAACGTCTTTAATCTAATGTCCATGCTAACTCTGCACATTGGAGATATATCGGATTTTGAGAAGTTGCCTATTCCATTTTTCTGTGTGGCCACCGATGTGGAAACTGGTCAGGACGTCATTTTAGATAGCGGAAATTTAGCTCAAGCCGTTCTCGCGAGTGGTGCCTTCCCGTCTTTATTTCAGCCAGTAATCATTGATGATCGGGTTCTAATTGATGGTGGTGTCATCAATAATTATCCTATTGATGAACTCAAGGCAAAAGGGATGGACGTGATAATTGGTGTGGATGTACAACATGGATTGTCAAAACGAGAAGAATTAAATTCGGCACCCTCTATTTTACTTCAAATCAATAATTACCGAACCATTAGCGATATGGTCGAAAAAATTGAGAAGACGGATATTTATATTAAACCAGACATCAAGGATTATACAGTTATATCTTTCAGCGAAGGAAAAAAGATCATCGAAAGTGGGGTCGTAGCCTCCCAGTTGCAATTGGAAGCTTTGAATCAACTTCCGAAATATAAAAAATCGAGGGAACCTGATTTAAACCATGTTTTCCAGGATAGTATTTCCATTAATAAAATTATAGTACACGGCAATGAAAGATATTCACGTGCCTATATTATGGGGAAACTGAAATTGCTAGAAAATGAAAGAGTAAGCTATCCTGATTTTAATAGAGGTGTTAATAACTTGATTGCAACCAACAATTTTACCACGTTTTACTATGAATTTGAAAAGACCGATTCACCCCGTGTTTTCAATTTAGTGACTACGGTTAAAGAAAGTAGTATCACGAGCTTTTTAAAATTTGGATTACATTATGATGATCTCTATAAAAGTGCCGCACTGGTCAACTTTACCAAAAAGCAGGCGTTGTTTTCGGATGATGTGATGTCTTTTGATTTGATTTTGGGCGATCACGTGCGTTACAACTTCGAGTATTATATAGATAAAGGTTTTTATTGGAGTATCGGTTTGCGATCACGGTTTAATCAATTCAACAGAAATGTCAATGCCCGCTTGTTTCTGGATGATTATGAGCAATCTATAGAAGGTTTAAATAAAATTGATATTGAACTTCAAGATCAGACCAACCAGTTTTATTTTCAAACTTTATTCAGAAAAGACTTTTCGTTGAGTATAGGTGGAGAACATAAGCGTTTGAAAATCAAATCAGAAACTGTTCTTTCAAATGTGGCAGATGAAAAAAGATTTTTTGAAAACACCGACTACCTGAGTGTGTTCGGTACCTTAAGATTGGACACCTATGATAGTAAATACTATCCTAAAAAAGGTGTTTATTTTAGCGGTGACTTTCATCTTTACTTGCACGCTTCTCATTTCAATAAGGATTTTAGTGAGTTTTCCATAGCTAAGGCTGATATTGGTTATGCCTTTGGAATTACTGATAAATTGTCCATGAATATTTTTACCCAAGGCGGATTTAAAATAGGCGATAACAATACGCAATCCCTTGATTTTGCTCTCGGAGGTTATGGCAATAATTTCATCAATAACTTCACTTCCTTCTATGGTTACGATTATATAACGCTTACGGGAGATAGCTTTGTAAAAGGTACGTTGAGTTTGGATTATGAAATATTTAAAAAAAACCATATAACTGCAGCGGCCAATTATTCTAATATTGGATATGGTATTTTTGAGACAGGAGAGTGGTTCACGGCACCTAATTATTCCGGTTACGCTTTAGGTTACGGTCTCGAAACCTTTTTAGGACCACTTGAAGTGAAATATACCTATTCTCCAGAACGCAAAAGAGGCATTTGGCTTTTTAACTTAGGTTTCTGGTTTTAACAAATTCCTGCGTAAATCTTTAGATTCAACGCAGCTAGCCTCAGAGTTCAAATGCTTCGTTAGATGTTAGTACACATTGATACACAGAGCTGCACAAAAAGTAATGATCTTGATGGGATTTCAACTTAACAACTCAACATAACTCGAAACATCTTAGGCTCTACCAATTGCGATACCAAAGCAGAACTGTTTTTAATTTGATGGAACGTTGGCCTGCACGTCCGTTCAGGCGGGTAACGCTAATTTTAGTCGATTATCACTGATTATTTGACACAGATTTCACGGACTGGCAGGGATTCATACATATTAATTCACAGAGTTAGACTGAGAATGCACTGAGATTCGCAGAGAGAAATATTTTTATTTTGGGGAAACCTAATACGTCACAATTCTATATGACTTTTCAGTTCACATATATCAAGTGAACTGAATCAATTTATAATTCGAAATTTTAGGATATTCAAGGTTGGAATTTGGAATTTTAATCTTGAAATTTTCATTCGTTATGGTGTTTGAAAAATTTCTAAATTCTTAGTTTGTTTTCATTATATTTGTGTCATGACCACACCTTTCTGGATCGATTTACTTTCCCATCTAAAATTCCTAATTAAAAGGGATCCAGAATAAATATGCCTTGTCGTGCAGTTCTCAATTAAACGAGAACAACATTAATTTCCGTATCTTTATTACGACAGTTTTAACGCAAGATGAAGATTTTGAAGTAACTCCCGTCCGCAATATTCGCAAAGACCGGAACTCAAAACACACAACTCTGAACTCATAACTCATAACAATGCCACTATATCATAAACTCGGGAAAATTCCACCCAAACGTCATACGCAATTCCGCAAATCAGACGGTACCTTGTATTCAGAACAATTGTTTGGTACGATCGGTTTTGATGGGATGTACACTAATTCGTATCATGAACAGCGCCCAACGCAGGTCAAGGAAATTAGGAAACAATACAACGTTGCACCTAAAATCGCAAAAGCAAACCATATCCAGTCCTATCGCTTCCGTGGATTTGAGGTTACTCCAGAAAATGACTACTTGGAAAGCAGAAAAACAGTGCTTACCAATAGTGATTGCAGCATTATTTTGGCAGCACCCAAAGAATCCACCAATGATTATTTCTATAAAAACACCGATGCTGATGAATTGATTTTCGTACATAAAGGCACTGGAAAATTAAGAACCCATCTTGGTAATCTCGATTTTAAATATGGCGATTATCTCTTAGTGCCAAGAGGCATCATCTATAAAATGGATTTCGATACGGACGACAACCGATTGTTTATCGTCGAATCCCGCCGCCCAATTTATACCCCAAAACGTTATAGGAACTGGTTTGGCCAATTGTTAGAGCATTCGCCGTTTTGCGAACGTGATATACGGAGACCAGAAGAATTGGAAACCTATAATGAATCGGGCGAGTTTCTGATCAAGGTAAAGAAACAGGATGATATTTTTGAAATGGTTTACGCCTCACATCCTTTTGATGTAGTTGGTTATGACGGGTACAATTATCCATACGCTTTTTCAATCCACGATTTTGAACCTATTACTGGACGTATTCATCAACCGCCTCCAGTCCATCAAACTTTTGAAACCGATGCGTTTGTGGTCTGTAGTTTTGTGCCGCGTTTGTATGATTACCACCCATTAAGCATTCCTGCGCCTTATAATCACAGTAATATTGATAGTGATGAGGTGCTGTATTATGTGGATGGCGATTTTATGAGTCGTAACGATGTTGCGGCCGGACATATTTCATTGCATCCCGCAGGTATTCCTCACGGACCGCATCCTGGAGCAGCTGAACGTAGCATCGGAAAAACCCAAACCGATGAATTGGCCGTTATGGTCGATACTTTTAAGCCCTTACAAATTACAGAAGAGGCTTTAAAAATCGCGGATGAAGATTATTTTAAATCGTGGTTGTAACAATATTAATTATTAGAAGCTAATCCTGCTTTCCGCTATATCTTTTTTGTAAAAAAACAAAAAAGGATGCCGCTGCAATCAGGGCTAAAAAAAAATAACATGAAACAAGAAATAACATCCGTGGAATACGGACTAGAGAAAATTTTTCAAGGCGCGGAAGACTTTTTGCCTCTTCTTGGAACAGATTATGTTGAGTTTTACGTTGGTAACGCCAAACAAGCAGCACATTTTTATAAAACGGCTTTCGGATTTCAGTCCTATGCCTATAAAGGCTTGGAGACCGGATCGAGAGATGCCGTAAGTTATGTGCTCAAACAGGATAAAATCCGATTGGTATTGACCACGCCTTTAAATAGTAAATCGCCAATTAATGATCATATTGTTAAGCACGGTGATGGAGTTAAAGTCATTGCACTTTGGGTAGACGATGCTCGAAAATCCTACGAAGAAACCACCAAACGCGGTGCAAAATCTTATATGGAGCCAAAAGTGGAGACAGATGAACATGGCGAAGTCGTAACTGCAGGAATTTATACCTATGGCGAAACTGTACACATGTTTGTGGAACGAAAAAATTATAACGGCACATTTCTACCTGGATTTAAAGCATGGAAATCGGACTATAATCCGGAGCCAACAGGATTGAAATTTATCGACCATATGGTAGGTAATGTGGGGTGGAACGAAATGAATACTTGGGTAAAATGGTATGAAGAGGTCATGGGCTTTGTGAACTTTCTGTCGTTTGACGACAAGCAAATCCATACCGAATATTCTGCTTTGATGAGCAAGGTCATGTGCAATGGCAATGGCCGTATCAAATTCCCGATCAATGAACCAGCCGAAGGTAAAAAACGCTCGCAAATTGAAGAATACCTCGATTTTTATGAAGGTCCTGGTGTGCAACATATTGCCGTGGCAACGGATGATATCATTACCACCGTCACCCAATTAAAATCGAGAGGAATTGAATTTCTATCCACACCACCAGAGGAATATTATAATGCCGTACCGGGGCGTCTTGAAACATATAGTCATGAACTGAGAGAGGACATCGAAAAACTAAGAAGTTTGGGGATTATGATCGACGCGGATGAGGAAGGTTATCTGTTGCAGATTTTCACAAAGCCGGTGGAGGATCGGCCAACTTTATTCTTTGAAATCATCCAGCGTATGGGCGCCAAAGGTTTTGGAGCCGGCAATTTCAAAGCGCTCTTTGAGTCGATCGAAAGAGAGCAAGAATTAAGAGGCACTTTATAACAGCGGCACTAACAAATATTTAACTTTTAAAACTCCGCATTAGTTTGACGGAGTTTTTTTGTTTTAATACTTTTGGAACACTAATTGCAAACTCGGAGATATATACGAAAACTGAGTATAAGATGTTATACTTGCAATTATATAACACTATGAAAAAATTGAAATTAGTCATTGCCCTCTTCTTTCTCGTCATGCTCAATGTCTCTGCCCAAGATAAGCATGCTTTCCAAGAAGGGGAGTGGTTTAAGTTTAAAATGAGTTATAGCGGATTTCTAAAAGCTGGAAATGCGACCTTAGAAGTAAAAAATTCTAAATTAAACGGAAAAGAAGTTTTTCATGTGGTCGGAAAAGGTTGGACTACAGGAGCTATAAGATGGTTTTTTAAAGTCAAGGATCGGTACGAAAGCTATTTTGATAAAACTACGGGCATGCCCTATAAATTTGTCAGACAGATTGATGAAGGCGGACACACTAAGGATGTAGAAATCATTTTCGACCACGTGGCCTCACAAGCACATGTCAACAATAAGAAAGCGAAAACTCAGGAGTCTTTTAAGATTGAAAATAATGTACAGGATATGGTTTCCGCTTTTTATTATTTGAGAAACAATTATAAAACAGAGACCATAAAGGAAGGTGATGTTATGAGTTTAAATATGTTTTTTGATGACGAAAATTATAATTTTAAGCTTAAGTTTTTAGGAAGAGAAGATCTTAAAACCGAATTTGGTGTTATAAAAACCCTTAAATTTAGGCCTTATGTTATGGCGGGTCGTGTATTTAAAGAACAAGAAAGTTTAACCTTGTGGGTCAGTGCTGACGACAATAAAGTGCCATTGCGTATTCAGGCCGATTTAGCCGTGGGCTCTTTGAGAGCGGATTTAGAAGCTTTTAAAGGCTTAAAACATTCATTTAAAGTACAATTTTAGAACTCATGCCTCATAAAGAAGATTTCGATCCGGTATTAAGGGAGCTTCAGCAGAAATATGCTGCCATCGATCAGGATACCCAGACGCATCTAGCGGGCCTGCTTTACAGCAAGCCTTTGACTTATTGGGATTATATACAAACCGATGCGCTTTTAAATCTACAAGTGCAGCGAACGACATTGCCTGATGAAATGGTTTTTATAGGCTATCATCAAATCAATGAGTTGCTGTTTAAAATGATTCTTTGGGAAATTGAGCAGGTTTCAGAAAGCACGTCATTGACTACCGATTTTTTCGCCTCCAAATTAATGCGTGTCAGTAGGTATTTTGATATGTTGACCACTTCATTCAACATCATGAGAGAAGGGATGGATGTGGATCAATATATGAAATTTAGGAATACCTTAACCCCTGCCAGTGGCTTCCAAAGTGCGCAGTACCGATTGATCGAATTTGCTTCCACCGAATTAATTAATCTTATTGACTATCGTTTCCGTAAGGATATTGATCGTGATACGCCATATACACATGCCTTTGAACATTTGTATTGGCAAGCGGCTGGGAAAGATTATCAAACTGGTAAAAAGTCGACCACTTTAGTCAATTTCGAAAAGCGTTATAAAGATGAATTTTTGAGATTCATGGAAGGTCATAACACGAAGAATCTGTGGACTAGGTTTAAAGAGCTCCCAAAAGCTGATCAAGAGAATGAGGACTTGGTTCAAGCTATGAGGGATTATGATTATACAGTAAATATAACTTGGGTGTTGGCGCACTATTATGCCGCTAAGCATTATATAGAAGGTGGCTCTGAAAGTGGAGAAGGTACTGGCGGAAGTGATTGGAAAAAATACATGCATCCAAAATACCAAAGACGCATATTTTTTCCTGAACTTTGGACGGAAAGCGAATTAGAAAACTGGGGAACGGAAATATAAAAAATCAAAGTAGTAAATGTATCAAAAAAGTATAGTAGTAGCAATTTTGCTCGGTTTGGTCATGTGGTCATGCAAAGAAGAAGACCAAGATATTAATAGAGAGCCTTTCCAAGCCTACATCGCACCTGTCGAGTTAAGAGAATTCGGATTTAACCTTAATGATTATATTGTAAAACGCGATACCATTCGGTCGGGCGATAGTTTCGGTACCATTCTTCAACGAAACAATATGGGGTATCCAAAAATTTACCAAATTGCGGAAAGCGCCAAGGATTCCTACGATATTAGAAAATTGCAAATAGGAAAACCTTACACGATGTTATTTGCAAAAGATAGCGTGCAAACACCTCAATGCTTCATTTATCAAGAGAATAATATTGATTATGTGGTTATACATTTTGCGGATTCTATTGTAACTTATAAAGAGAAAAAACCAGTAACCGTTGTAACTAAAGAAGCTTCTGGCGAGATCAATAGCAGTCTATCCGTTACTATGGCCCAGCAAGGCCTACCACAACAATTGATTGCGGATATGTCCGATATTTATGCCTGGAGCATCAACTTCTGGAAACTCCAAAAAGGCGATAAATTCAAAATTATTTATAAGCAACGTTTTATTGAAGATTCCATCTATGCAGGATTGGATGGTATTGAGGCCGCTTATTTTCAACATAAAGGCGAGGATTTTTATGCCTTTAAGTTTGAAACAGATTCTATTTCTAAAAAAGGAGATTACTTTGATGAGAAAGCCAAAAGTTTAAAACGTGCTTTTTTGCAAGCTCCGGTTAAATTAAGCCGGATTTCATCACGTTATAACCTGAACCGTAGAATTGCCTACTATGGTTATGCATTAAGACCTCATAAAGGCACTGATTTTGCGGCGCCAATTAATACTGAGATCTTAGCAACGGCTAATGGAACGGTCGTGGAATCTACCCAAAAAGGTGGGAATGGAAAATATGTTAAGATAAAACACAGTGATACCTACAGTACACAGTATTTACACATGAGCAGACAGGCTGTTAAAAAGGGACAGTATGTAAAACAGGGAGATGTTATTGGTTATGTAGGGATGACAGGGAATACTGGCGGTCCGCACGTGTGTTATCGCTTTTGGAAAAATGGACAACAGGTAGATCCATTTAAGGAAAAATTGCCAACATCGGAGGCTATCCCAACGCATTTGATCAGCAAATATAAAGATTTCATAGTCCCTTTAAGAGCACAGCTCGATAAGATTCCTTTCGAATTCCAAAACGAAACAACCATCGAACAAGGGTATTCCATTACTCAAAATTAATACAGAGCATCGCCGTAAATCAACCGAAAGTACGATTACTGTTAATTAAATCTGAACGCACATTTTAGAACGATCAAAGAGGTCCGAAGACACAATGGTCTTTTCTTTAATTGGCATTTGACATACAAACCTCTTTGAATCGTAAGCGAGGTCATTATTATTTATTCCCAATATTTAAATCAATTTCGGACTTATCTGCAAAATTCAAATATGTAAATTAACGCCAAGAGCGCGCACAGAATTGACGCAAAAGTAAACTGTAATACGGAGACATTATTTGAGGAAACCAAGCACCAATTCGCATCATGCCTTTTTTCAACTCATCCATCTAGCCAAAAAACTTATTTCTGTCGATTTTATCGGATTCGCTTCAATCACTTTACGACACTAAGGCCAATCAAGATATCTTGCTATCCAGTTTTTTCGCTCAATTCGAACCGCCGAATTGAAAAAACAAAAGAAAAAGTCTTCAGCTAATTTAATAGCCAAGGCACTTCTAAAGAATTTTATACAGTTCCTATCTTTAAAAGTGCTTGCTGGCAACAACCCTTCAGAAGCATTATTACTTGATCAATTGACTCCAGAAACTCCGAAAAAACTTTTCGCTCTAGTGAAAAAAAATCTGCGTATAAAGGAGTTATATAAAATGTTTGTGTCCTGATCAATTTTGTGTGGAATTTGGAAAACATCTGGTCAAAAAGATTCTTAAGGAGTTTTCAACAACCTTTAAAATTGCGAATCAGGACAGTTCTTCCGTCGTTTTTTTAGAATGCTACAGATTTTTAGTTAAAATTTGTTAAAAACTTATGGACAACTAAAACTCTTTACACCGCTTTTAATCTTAAAATCGTTTAAATTCGTACTGTTAAATTTTCTTAACATTTAAGTAATATTAAATCATATAATTGGTTTAATTTTGCGCGAAATTTAAAATCTAATTTTAAACATTAAAAATGAAAAAAATTACTCAATTCTTAATGATGTCTGTAGTTTTATTGTGTACTACAGTCATGACGGCTCAAGTAACTTCCTCCAGCATGAGCGGACGAGTTACGGATGCTGAAGGTCCGGTTATGGGTGCAACGGTTGTTGCCACACACGTCCCTTCAGGTACTGTTTACGGCACAATCACTAATGATGAAGGCCGGTACAATTTGCCAGGTATGCGTGTTGGAGGACCTTACAGTGTTGCAGTTTCTTACATTGGTTATGGTACCAACACAACGAGCGATATTACGCTTAAGTTGGGCGCAGGATACCTTCATGATGTCGTTTTAAGTGAAGAAAGTGTTTCTTTGAGCCAGGTTGTTATTTCTGCGAAAAGAACGAAGTTTTCTACAGAGAAAACTGGGGCAGTGACTAACATTTCTAATGAGCAATTAACTTCTCTGCCATCGATCAACAGAAGTATTTCTGATATCGCTAAGCTTTCTCCTTACTCTAATGGTATGAGTATTGCCGGAGGTGATGGTCGTTCAACTAACTTTACGGTAGATGGTGCCAATTTCAATAATAACTTTGGGTTGAGCTCTAGCTTGCCAGCCGGTGGAAGTCCAATATCATTGGATGCCATTGAAGAAGTTCAAGTGGTCATCGCTCCTTTTGATGTGCGCCAATCTAACTTTATCGGTGGTGGAATCAATGCAATTACCAAATCAGGAACTAATAGATTTAAAGGTTCTGCTTATACCTATTTCAACAATCAGGATATGAGAGGTAACCGAATCGGCGATGTTCAATTTGGGGATCGCGATGATCAGTCTAAAACTATTTATGGTGTTACTTTAGGCGGTCCGATTGTTAAAAATACATTGTTCTTTTTTGTTAATGCCGAAACAGAAAAACGTCCTGGCCAAGTTGTGAACTGGCGACCTTCAGAAGATGGTGTTGCCAATCTTGACTTATCATTATCTCGCACCAGTGTTGCGGATATGGAAAGAGTAAAAAATCATTTAATCACAAATTATGGGTATGATCCAGGATCTTACAGTAGCTATCCGGCTGATGAAACTAATAAAAAGATTTTGGTTCGTTTGGACTGGAATATCAATCCAACCAATAAGTTGAGTGTACGCTATAACTACGCCAAAAACCAAGGATGGAATGCCACAAATGGTAACTCAACCGATGCTGGATTCCGAAATCGTAATATGGACCGTATTTCACAATATTCTATGGCGTTCTCAAATTCTACATATTCTCAAGATAATACTGTGAGTTCAATATCCCTAGATTTAAATAGTAGAATCTCAGATAAATTTTCAAATCAATTGCTTGTAACCTCTTCGAAAATACAAGATGCACGTGGTTCTAATTCTTCACCGTTTCCATTCATAGATATCATGAACGGTTCAGACAGCAATGGCAATCAAATTTTAGAGCCATACATGTCTGCAGGGATGGAGCTTTTCACACATAATAACGCAGTTAATAATAATACATTTACTATTATAGATAATCTGACTTATTATTTAGACAGTCATAAAATCACCGGAGGTTTAAGTTTTGAGTATCAATTGGCCAATAATTCTTATATGAGGAATGGTACCGGTTATTACCGATATGCGAGTGTTGATGATTTTATTAATCAGGCTGCTCCAACGGATTTCTTATTAACCTATGGTTACGACGGGGAAAAAAATCCAAATGCGGAAGTTGCTTTTAATCAATTTGGAGTTTATCTCCAGGATGATTGGGATGTCAATCCAAATTTCAAGTTATCTTATGGAATTCGTGCGGATTATTTGAAGTACGAAGACAATATGCTTAGAAACAACGCCATCTATGAATTGGACTTTGGAGGAAGAAGAATTGATACGGGTAAATGGCCAAAAGCCAATGTACAAGTATCTCCAAGAGTTGGATTTACATGGGATATTAAAGGTGATCAATCTATGAAACTTCGTGGAGGAACTGGTATCTTCTCAGGAAGATTGCCATTGGTGTTCTTTACCAATATGCCAACCAACTCAGGAATGGTGCAAGGAAGTTATGCTGCTACCACTACTTATAATGCAGATGGTTCAGTCAATTCCCTAAATCCTGCTTTAGCTGGTTTATCCGGACCTATGATGACGGATGTTAATGAAATGATTGACCGATTGAATCTTCCAAATACAATTAGACCTGAAGATGGGGAATTGCCTCGTGATATTAATGGAATAGATCCAAATTTTAAGATGCCTCAAGTATGGAAGTCGTCTCTGGCTTTTGATTATCAGATTCCGGTAGATTTCCCACTATCAGTTACCTTAGAAGGGATTTATACCAAAAACATGAATGGTGTTATGCTTGAAAATTATAATTTGAAAACTCCAGATGCGACCTGGGATCGTTTTTCAGGTTCTGATGATCGATTTATCTATCCTGGAAGTTCTGATCTAACTTATGGCCATAGAAATGCTTATGTGTTGACAAACACTAGTAAAGGATGGGGAGCCATCGGTAATATCACATTAAATGCAGAGCCAGTTGAAGATTTGAGATTGATGCTTGCCTATACCTATACCGAATCACAAGAAATTACAGGTATGCCGGGTAGTAATGCTGGTTCAGCATATGGTGGGCTAGTTGGAGTTAATGGACCACTCATGCCAGAACTTCAACGTTCACAATATGTGGTACCAAGTAGAATTATTGGATCAGCAGGCTATAGACTGCCTTGGTCTAATGACTTCGCAAAATCTGCTACGTTAATAAATGTATTCTATTCAGGTTCTTCGTCCAACGGCTATAGCTATACCTATTCTAATGATATGAATGGCGACGGACTTGCATCAGATTTGATTTACATCCCGAAAAATAGAGGTGATATCCAATTTAAAACTCCAGCTGACGAAGATGCGTTCTTCAATTTTATGGAACAAGATAAATACCTGAAAAATAATAAAGGTAAATATGCAGAAGCCAATGGAGTTCGTAGCCCATGGGTTCATAGTTTTGATTTGAGATTAACCCGTGAGTATTATATTAATGTTGGAGAAACTAAAAATACATTACAGTTTAGTTTAGATTTCTTGAATGTTGGAAATATTATCAACTCTAAATGGGGTGTTTCTAAAAACGCTAACGTTGCAAACAGAGGTCAAATCTTAAGATACGAAGGTAAAGATGCAAACAATGTTCCTTCTTACTCTTTTGCTAAAGTTAAAGGTGATTATCCGGTGAATTCATTCGACTATAACTACTACTATGGTGAGACTTGGAAACTTCAGGTAGGTGCTAGATATTCATTCTAAGCAATTTCTTCTTTTCCATTTGTGAATGGAATCAATAAAACTTAAAACGTCCATCAATTTGATGGACGTTTTTTTTGTGATTATTTGAGAATTGCGGATGCGGTAGAATTGGTTAAAACTATTACTGTAAATTTATAAAAATAAGTTTTAGACAATGTGGTATGGGATTTGAATGCTTTTAGTTTGTGGATTTGATAGTTTACTTCACATTATTCGATACCGTAGAGAAGCGCGCTATAAACGTCTGATTTTGAGTAAGGCGATTCTCTTTGTAATGTGGCGTGCATGTTAACTTTACGTCGTTAGCCAAAGCGAAATAAAAATCAGGTTAGAACATAATCTTACGTTTGAAATTATTAATTTACACGTGCTTAAATTATGGATAAGAAGCTAACATTAAGTCTTGATAAAACGGTTATTGAAAGGGCAAAGGACTATGCCAAATCGAATAACATTAGTTTATCTAAACTTTTCGAATCGCATTTGAAGACAATCACAAAGCGCAAAAGGGATTCTGCGAAAATCACTCCTTTAATAGAAAGTTTAAGTGGCGTAATAGCATTAGATGTGGATTTCGATTTCAAAGACTCTTATTCTGAATACTTAATTGAGAAATTTAAATGAGCAGAGTATTAGTCGATACAAATACTGTTATAGACCTGCTCTCAAAAAGAGAAGGTTTCTCTGATGAGACTCCTGAATGTGTTGTGTCAAAGTCTATTGTTGGGATTAGTGTAAACCCAAACGCAAAAAGCCCCAGCGGGGCGACATCTTAGTAGAAATCGAATTATTGGAAAGCAAAGCCCCAGAGGGGCGGCATCTTTAAGCTAAAAACACATCCCGATAGCTATCAGGATAATGAATTTCTTCAAATTCCCTCGCTTCAGGAGAATGCGGAAGTAAGTAGTTTACTATAAATTTTGAATGCAACAGACTTCCTTCTATTTAAAAAAACCTACGACAGTTTGTTTTAAATCAGAGTCCGCGAGAAATTTTATTAGAAACTAAAATAATAAAAACGCTGACCCAGAGGAACGAAATATTATTAGAGATGTGATAAGCTAGCCATCAAAGCCTCGCAGGGGCGGCATCTTTCTCCCGATACATCATCAATATTCTTATTCCACTTTATATCAAAATCTCATTTTAATGATAAATTGATTTATATCAAAACGACAACGCAATTACTAAAATAGATAAAGCCACTATCTCTTTCAAAAAGAATAGTGGCTTTTAACTTTATTAGAGGTTCCTACCTCAGCAGAAACTTGGATTTATCCTAAAGACACACGTTTAAAGTCAGTTACTTTAACATCGCCATAAGAAGCAACATATTCAGCAACATTCATTTTTTCGTCTTTGATAAACGTTTGGTCCAACAAACATTTTTCTTGATCTAAAGACGTGTTGTCAGAAATAAAACGCTCCATTTTACCTGGAAGGATTCTATCCCAAATTTGCTCTGGTTTGCCTTCAGCTTTTAATTCTGCTTTAGCATCCTCTTCAGCTTTAGCTAATACTTCTGGCGTTAATTGTGCCATAGAAATGTAGCTAGGTACGTTTTTAGGAGTTTTATCCATACGAGCACGCTCTTCGTTATCTTTCTCAATCACTGCAATTCTTGCGTCAGTTTCTGAAGCAATGTAAGCGTCATCAAAATCTTTGTATGACAATGTTGAAGCGCCCATAGAAGCAACTTGCATCGCCACATCTTTTGCCAATTCTTCAGCGTTTTCTACTTTGGCAGAAAAGCCAACAATTGCAGCAATCTTATTAATATGAACGTAAGAACCGATATAAGGAGCTTCCAATCTTTCAAAAGCGTTCAAATCGATTTTCTCACCAATCACACCTGTTTGCTCAATCAATTTGTCAGCAACCGTCATCCCGCCAAAATCAGAAGCAAGTAATTCTTCTTTAGTAGCACAGTTGATAGCGATGTCAGCAATTTGGTTAGCCAAGGCCACAAACGATTCGTTTTTACCAACGAAGTCAGTTTCACAACCTACCACAATAGCGATAGCAACAGTGTTGTCAGCATTGATTTTAGCAACAGCAGCACCTTCTGATGATTCTCTGTCTGCTCTTTTTTCTGCAACTTTTTGACCTTGTTTACGCAATACATCAATGGCTTTGTCAAAATCCCCTTCAGCCTCAACTAAAGCTTTTTTACAGTCCATCATTCCTGCTCCCGTACTTTGTCTGAGTTTGTTAACTTCTGCAGCTGTTATTTTTGTCATAATTTCTAAGTATAATTTATTAAAAAAAAGTCGTTCAAATAATTTTCAACAAAGAAAAGAACCAAACGACTTTAAGTTATGTGATAATTATTATTTATTCTTCTTCGTCGGCGGCTACTTTTTTAGTATCTGCTTTCTTTTCTGTATTCTCAACTTCTTCTGTACTCTCAACTTTTTCTGCTTTCTCTACTTTGTCGGTACGCTCAGTTTTGTCTGCACGCTCAACTTTGTCTGTACGCTCTTCTTTATCCTCTTTACCATCTTTCTCAGTTTTGTCTGACTTACGTTCAGATAAACCATCAGCGATAGCAGCGGTAATAAGCGTTAAAACTTTATCAATAGATTTTGAAGCATCATCATTCGAAGGAATGACATATTGTACCTCACGTGGATCAGAATTCGTGTCCACCATTGCAAAGATTGGAATGTTTAATTTCTGTGCTTCTCTAATAGCAATGCTTTCACGTTTAATATCCACTACAAATAAAGCACCTGGCAAACGCGTCATGTCCGAAATGGAACCTAAGTTTTTCTCTAACTTCGCTCTCAAACGGTCAACTTGCAAACGTTCTTTCTTAGACAATGTCAAGAAAGTACCGTCTTTTTTCATTCTATCAATCATCGCCATTTTTTTAACAGCTTTTCTGATAGTTACAAAGTTGGTCAACATTCCACCCGGCCATCTTTCAGTAATGTAAGGCATGGTAACAGACGCTGCTTTGTCAGCAACGATGTCTTTCGCTTGTTTTTTTGTAGCTACAAATAAAATTTTCTTTCCTGACGCTGCAATCTTGCGAAGAGCTTCTGAAGACTCTTCAATTTTAGCAGCTGTTTTGTAAAGATTGATGATATGGATGCCATTACGCTCCATATAAATGTAAGGAGCCATGTTTGGATCCCATTTTCTTGTCAAGTGACCGAAGTGTACACCTGCTTCAAGTAATTCTTTTACTTCTATTCTATCCATTTTGTAATAGTTTACGTTCTGTTGAATTAGCAATGATAAAGTGGTTTCCACTTGGGCGGAGCGCCTTTACCATTTAGATGCTAAACTAAATCCTCACGCCGTGGCGTGATAGACAACATTAACTGGGTTAATTTGTGCTGGAGATATTCCAACACGGTTTTAAAGGTTTTAACAACAACAAGATTGAGACGCTCATCACGAGATCCCCAATCAAGTTGAGGATTTTAACGTTTAGAGAACTGAAATTTCTTACGAGCTTTCTTCTGACCGAATTTCTTACGTTCAACCATTCTTGGGTCTCTTGTCAACAATCCTTCTGGTTTCAAAATCCCTCTGTTATCCGCATCAAGCTCACACATAGCGCGAGATAATGCCAAACGGATAGCTTCTGCCTGACCAGTGATACCACCTCCATATACATTTACTGTAATATCAAAGTTGCTTTCATTGTTAGTCATGACTAAAGGTTGGTTTACTTTGTACTGCAATGAAGCAGAAGGAAAATAAGCCGTCATGTCTTTTTTATTAATTGTGATTTTGCCATTTCCTGAGGCAAGATACGCACGAGCAACAGCCGTTTTTCTACGGCCAATTTTGTGAATTACTTCCATTTACTTGAATTCGTTTAAATTAATTGTTTTAGGTTTTTGCGCAGCATGTGTGTGCTCAGAACCTACAACAGCGTTTAGGTTACGGAATAAATCTGCACCCAATTTGTTTTTAGGCAGCATTCCTTTTACTGCTTTTTCCACTACTCTAGCCGGATCTTTTCCGAATAGTTCAATAGCGGTTAGACTTCTTTGACCACCTGGATACCCTGTGTGACGAATGTAAGTTTTATCATTCCACTTGTTTCCTGTTAAGTTGATTTTTTCAGAGTTGATAACAATGACGTTATCTCCGCAATCAACGTGTGGTGTGAAGTTAGGCTTGTGTTTGCCTCTTAAAAGTTTTGCAACTTTAGAAGCTAAACGACCTAGTGTTTGCCCTTCAGCGTCAACCAGAACCCACTGCTTATCCACAGTAGCTTTGTTAGCTGAAATCGTTTTGTAGCTTAATGTATTCACACTAATTAAATTTTATTTGTCACGTTGTTGGCGTGACGAGTTAAACATTCCTCTCTTAAAAAGAGTTTGCAAATTTACGATAATCTATGTGATTACCAAATAGTATGAAGCGAATTTGTTGATAAAATTAGGAGGGATTCGTTTTGTTCGATTTGGGATTTAATGTTTAGGTGTTTTTATAGGATACAGTGTGAGAGATAGTACATAACCCTTTATGAATGATGCTATTGATTGTTTTAGTTTAGGACAGGCCAGAAGGTGGATTTAGATAGGGATATTTGGGTTGTGAAAGTGTCTTTTTGGTAGAGTTATTAACATTTTAAGTCAAATAGATATGGGGTTTTTTAGAATGAGATTAATTCATGTCTTTAATTGTAGAAAGTTTATTTGGACGTTATCGTTCCTGAGAAATAGCGGTAATGGTCGGCTTTTCATAAAACGTTTAATGATTATGAATTATTTGAGCGCCTGCCTGCCGGCAGGCAGGTACCCCTTCGGGTCAGGCTATCCGATTCAAGTCCTTGTTCCCCCGATTACCATCGTTGGAACTGTGGGCTTTCCACTTCTATCCTTAACGCGTTGTTTGCAGGTGTAAAAATTTGGGCTTTAAATATCCAAAACAAATTTTAAGTTTTAAATGAACAATTTTCAGACGAACATTTTGAGGTTATGAGATGCTTCCAAAAAGAATTTCTCTGACTATTGTGCGCAATCTCTAATGCAAACGGCAGCATGTTAGAATAAATTCTTTTAGGAATATTTGGGCGCCTGCCTGGCGGCAGCCAGGTTCCCCTGCGGGTCGGGCTTTCAGTTGCAATCTTTTTCAAAAAAAAAAGGATTTTCACTGCAATTACTTAACGCGAGCGATGACCACATATTAAAAAGTTTCAATAATTATTTGGACTTAAGTTAAAATCGATTGGTAGTTTTTAATATTCCCTCCATTTTGCAACATGATTTGGCAAGTCTTTACTCCATAAAAAAAACCGTCATTGAAAAGACGGTCTTTATACTAATAGAAGATTTTAATTAAACAATAAACACTCCTCCAATAGCAAGTACTTCGTCCATGGTTAAGGGTTCGTCAAATGCTTCTGTCACCGCATCGTCTCCTCCAAAAGCACCAAACATGCCTGCCAAATTTACCCCACCTTGAGTGGTATTCGATTCAGGTGTTCCGCCGCCGTAAATGCCTGCAAAGGCTGCGGACAATGTGTTTTGGGATTTTGTAATCCATCCTTTTTCATCGCGCATGCGTCTTACTTGAGCCGCGTGTCGTGCTTCCACAGAATGGATTTGTAAGACATACTGCAGCAAGTCATTATCATTAGCCAATGCACCTGCTTGTCCCTTATAAGCTCTTACGCCTGTATCTTCAAATCCTTGAGCTAAAGCCATGAATGTTGGATAATCGTTAAAGGGATCTAGGTTTAAACCTCCTGGAGCCCCCGTAAAATCGAAGGTCGGTTCATCAATAGCAGCGTCTCCCAAAGCTGCTTTTAAAAAATCTACGTGAGCATCTTCATGTTTTGAAATGGTCATAAATACAGTTTTGTCGGCCGCCGGAATTAATCCTGAGGCGTCCAAACCTTGTCTGTAAAAACTGCGCTCCAAATACTCAAGCGTCAAAGCAAAATTAAGAACGTCGGTATTGCTGGCCGTACATTGCGCACCGAACATTCTCTTATTAACGGATTTCGATTTTGAACTGGTTGCGGCCAATCCAAACGGAATGGATGCCAAAGCAACA